>JANOEF010000631.1:0-18202 GCA_031413075.1 Acidobacteriota bacterium
GCATCGCTACGTTAGCTCAAGCAAGCGTCCCGTCTCTGAAGGAGACGAACATATAACTCATTGATTGTTCGACAACGGCTTCGCCGCGTCAAAACGAATATTTGTCAATCTCGGAGGGTTTCACCCTCCGCTATATTGTCGGTCTCCTTTAGAGACAAGACATGACGAAAATTCAAACTGTTCTAAGTTATTTTTACATATTCCTAAATGATTTACGAGGCATTTTTAAAGTCCCCAAACATCTCCCATATCTTCCATTGACGGGTCATTGTAACGATTTAAGGTCGCCAACCACTCCGGCATTTCTTCTTTAATTGTTTCATTTAGTTTGTTTAAGGCTTTTTTCCCGATTAAACCTTTTTCACCCAGGAATGCATAGAACTTTTTAAGGCTCGCAGCGTTACTCTTGATGCTTGCCGGACTCGCCCACATCGCTTTCTTGATAAACCAATATCCCAGATAAAAGCCAATGCTGTGGACACCGTCCTTGGCTTCGGCGGCATCTTCATAAAGTAGATATTCGTTTATGTAAAAATCAATGTTTGATAAATGATTGCGGATTGTTTTATCTGCCACACCTGACGATTCGAGCCAGGTCTTAAACTCAGTCAAGAGGCGTTTATTGGTTTTTCTGATCTTTTTGCAATCAGCTTCGTATTGTTCGTATTCATCCATAATGACCACCATCAGGAAAAAAATTATTACTCCACGTTCAAAACATTGGCAACCGTTTCTTCCTTTAATCCTTTACTATTTTTATTATCGTAATCGTTCATCGAAATTTGCGGATCGCGCCAGGCGGCTAATGAATTTGCATTGCAAAACTGCTTTATTACTTTATGCAAACGTCAACAATTGCAAGAACATCATCAATCAATTGGGATGGTGCTTTTTCAACAAACTTGGCTTTTCGAGTATTAAAGTCAACCGATTTAACTTGCTCAACCATTACGAAACCTGTTAAAGAAGATGAATTTGATACGGGCAAATGAAATGGAACATTACGATTTGTATTTGTAATTGGACAAACAATCGCCAACCCCATCGCTTTGTTAAAAAGAAAATTGCTTATGACAAGTGCAAGTCGTCTGCCCTTTTGTTCGTGTCCAGATTGCGGGTCAAAAGAAAGTGTGATGAAGTCGCCTTTTTCGGGAATGTAAATTGGCATTTACCACTCTTCCTTGCCAACCGGCTCGCCAAAAGTTTCTTCGCTTGGTTTATAATCCGCCGGCATCCGTGAAACCATTTCGGCTAAATCAAACTTTTTAGAGCTAGCAGATGAATCAAATTCAGGCACGACAACGTAAACCTTTGTCTTTTCGGGCAAATTCACATCTGTTTCAAATCGAACTTGTCCATTTTCAATTGTCGCTTGAAAAGTTATTACTTCCATAAACTTAATTCCTCAAAGTGATTTTACGCCAAACAATTAATAAAACAAAATTATTTCAGTGACATCAAGTCAATCAAATTCTCATTATTTGACGTTCAAAACATTGGCCACCGTCTCTTTCTTCAACCCTTTCCCGTTTTTATTATTGTAATCATTCATCGAAATTTGCGGATCGCGCCAGGCGTCGAGGTGTCCGACCTGATGGACGCATTGAATAGTGCACGTATCGGCACACCATTTTTCGGTGATATATTCGCGCTCCATATCTTTTTGGGTGTATTCGTGGATGGAGATTCCGGGGGTTCCGCGCTGTTGGGAACACCAATGGACTAAGCCTTCTTCGCAGACATAGAGGTAACGCGCACCCGCCCGACAACGCCATTTATATTCTTTGCCTTCGACCAGATCATCCTGAAACCAGTTCCAGCGGGCATAGCTGCGCGCCCCCTTCTTTTTGATTTCGTAATAAACTTCTTTGTCGCGTTCGGTGAGACCTTTGTTCAAACCCATGTCATCGTGGATCACTCCGACCGTCGAAGAAAAACCGAGTTCACGCGCTCGATTGGCAATGATCAAGGCTTCTTCGGGATTGGAAACACCGCCGCCGACCACTGAATTGATGTTGACTTTGAATTTAGCGTGTTCCTGTAGATTCTTAAGTTTACCGTCCAGCACTTTCAAACTCTTTTTCGAGACGTCATCAGGGTTGACGTTATCAATCGAAATTTGCAGATAATCCAAACCGGCTTCGTTTAATTTGAGGATCTTTTCGGACTGAAAATAATAGCCGTTCGAGATCAACCCGGCAATCATCCCGTGATGACGAATCCGGGCGATGATCTCGTAAATTTCGGGGTGCATCATCGGTTCGCCACCCGAAATCGTAATCACTGAGCTTCCGAACTCAGCCAGTTTATCAATCCGTTTGAGCATCTCTGCGATTGGCACCGGATCACTGGTTTTGTCGTATTCGTTGCAATAGGTGCAGGCGAGATTACATCGCCGCATCGGGACGATATGGACTAAAACCGGATGTTTGGTCGAAGCAAATGCTTTGATGGTATGCTTCACTCCGCGGGTGAAACGACTGAAACTGCTGGCCTTTGGCATAGAGAACCCTCTTGTTCGTTAAATCAAATTTTTAATTATAGTTTTTATGTTTTATCTTTTCAAACCGAAACAAGAGGCTCATTCGATTTTGGATTGGGGATCTTGGATTGAGTCAGACTTTAGGTTTGAAATAAATTAAGCTATAAATCAACTTCGCACAAAAAAGTTCGGACTCTGAATTAAAAATCATCCAAAATCCGAAATTCAAAATCCAACCTCGTTTACGCTTTGGTCATTTTCCAATCTTTGGGCGGTTTGAACTGGAAAATCGAAGCATTAATGTCAGCATTTTTTTGGAGATTAAAAAGCAGGACGGTGGTCGCATCGCCATTATTTTCATTGACCTTCGCCTGAATCGGCATTCCGTTACCGTCCACCCACAACTCGGCCGATTTATAGTTTTTAGCAGTTTTCGGATTGAGTTCCAAATGCCAGGTCGGAATTCCGCCCCGAACATCTTCTTTGCCTAAATACTTCACCGAATAATTAGTTTTGAGCTGTTCTTTTGACATATTCAAAAAGTCAAAGGCTCCGGTTCCCTGCTGGCTCTTTTTAGAACTGTCCACATTGCCGTAAATACATTCTTTCAGCCGCAAACGACAGAGAATATATTGTTTGTTGACGACAGATAAAAGTTCTTGTTGGGGCTGAGTCCAATCCAGTCTAATGAGTGCGTCACGACCTTTGGCGGGCAAATAATTAACCGTTCCGTCGTAAATGTCATGCTCATCAAGTTGGGAATTGTATTTGTCCATCGTAATGCTGGCTTTGAGCGAACTTAGCGCCTTTTGATGCTCGTCCATCCGTTTTAGAATTTCGTTGATTATGTTTTGCGCTTTTGTTTCCGGAGCGGCCAAGGTGCTAAATAAAAACATGAGCACGATTCCTGATAAAAATAATCTAAAATAACTTTTCATATAAAAATAACTCCAACAGCTCAATTTTGGATTTTAGATTTTGGATTACAATCCTAATTTTCTAAATCAAATATTGCTTTTTATTTGGTTTTAGACGTTTGCAAAAATTCAGGTTTTTGACTTGACGACCAATCTAAAATCCAAAATCTAAAATCCAAAATTACTTAATGTCTATTTCGTAATAAACTTTTCCCTGTTTATCTTTTTTTTCACGCCATTCGATAATTTCGGCGTTCGGGTTTCCGCTTAATTCTTTTACTTTATTTTCCAATGCGGTCTTTTCGGTAGAAAAATCATCAGTTTTGACGATCAATCGCGAGGTTTGGGTTGCCAGTTTTTCTCGCTTTTCAAACCATTCCTTTGGCGTCAGAAAAATAAAACACATTATTAACACGCAAAAAACATCCCACTGCCAGGAGGCGCGCTCATATTTCCACCAAATTATATCTTTGAATAAACCCATATTTCAGTTGCAGTTGCAGTTGCAGTGGCAGTTGCAGTGGCAGTTACGATCATAAAATCAGATTCAAGTTTGTCAATCAAAAAGTCTGCCTCCTGCCTCCTGCCGCTGCCACTGCCTCCTGCCTACTATTCAACGCTCACTGACGATCCGACCGTCCAGCATCCGAATGATTCGATTACAATTTTCCGCCGCTTCCGGGTTGTGTGTAATCATAATCGTTGTCTGATTAAACCTTTCATTGAGTTCTTTGAACATATCCAGAACAATTTTTGAATTTTCGGTATCCAGATTTCCGGTCGGTTCATCGGCTAAAATTATCGCCGGATTATTGATAACGGCCCGGGCCAGCGCAACTCTCTGTTGTTCGCCCCCTGATAGTTCGAGCGGTTTATGATGAATTTTGTTTTCCAATTTCAAGAGGTGCAAAACCTCCCGCCGTCGTTCGGCATCTCCGTTGTGTCCGGTATGAATTCTTTCGGCGAGGCGCAAATTTCCGTCAGCCGTGAGGGTTGGAAAAAGATTAAATCTTTGGAAAACAAATCCGATTTTGCGGCGTCTAATATCTGTCCGTTGCGCATCGCTGACGGTTGCCAAATCTTCGCCGTCAATCAAAATTTTACCGCTGGTCGGACTCAGGAGTCCACCCAATAAATGTAAAAGCGTTGATTTACCGCATCCTGATGGCCCCATTATGGCCACAAAATCACCTTCTTCGATGGCGAAAGAAAGTCCTTTCAAGACCGGAGTTTCTATTTTGCCGACTTTGTAATTTTTGATTAAATTTTCAGTTTGCAGTATTGTTTTTGCCATTATTGATTGCTAATTGCTGATTGTTTGCCGTTTGCTTCCTTCAACTTTTCATCCAGATTTACTTCTTCTAAGCCCCAGGTATTTTTCAACTCAAAAGCGGTTTTCTGATACACTTTCCCGATTGTGACACTGGTCGGAGATTGATAGGTCAGACTCATGGTGTATTTTTCTTTCGGGCGGGTGACCTGGATCCGCATCGGTAAATTTTTATAATCTCCGGTCGCACCTAAATTCCCCTCTTGTCCATAGACGATGTCAGATTCAATTTCGTCCTTTGAATCAAAAAGTTGTTGGCGGGCCAGTCGAATTCCGCCGACCCGATCAAACCAAAAACGACGGAGAATTTTGAGCTCTCCATTTTCTTCCTTTTTCAATTCATCCAACAGATAATATCCGCGCATGACTTTCCGCAAAGGTGAGTTTTTCTTTTGTGATTCGTCCTCTTCGACTTGATAAATCACGGTTTGCAGATAAATTTTTCCGGCATCGGTGGGTCGAACGAGGACTGCATCGGTAATATGCTGCGGGCGGACATTGGCAAACGAATTAACATTCCCGCTCTCAGATTTTCCGTTTTCTATGGTGTTCAGATTTTTTTGCAATTTTGAATAATCTGCACTATTTGTTCCAATCACAAATTTTTTGCATTTCTCGCCACAACTTCCGCCCTGCAACACAGCTACCCGAAACTTTTCGCCGTCCGATGACATTTGGGCGACATCAACCTTCACAATCGGCACTTCAACTTTCAGATAAATATTTGCCGGACGCTGAATCACCACTTCACAATCTGCCGAACGATACACTTCTTTGTTCCCGAACTGGGCAAATGAATTGTCCTCAAACTTCAAATCCATTTTCGCCCTCATTGATTCAACTTTGGCGAAACGATTAATTTCATTCAGTAATTGAGATTTTGGTGCATCTTCAACCTTTAATAAAACCGGAGTGCTATCTTTCACTTTTGTGACATTACACGCGCTTATAAATATTAGTATTGCTAACAAAAAATAGGGGATCTTCTTAAACATTTGGTTGTGATGACGTTCAATGCACGTCTGTTGTCCGTAAAACTCAGTCACAATTAACATTACGACTCCAAAACCCAAATCATATCACTTTGCTTCCAATAAGCCAAAAACGCGGTCTGAAAAGCAATTGTTGCTTTCTCAAACCACGTCTGAAAAATCTTTAAATCAGAAGCCTATCTGGTAAAAATACCCGCCCCGCGAGTCAGATAGTCCTGCATCGTAAAAGCAAACATGATCCCCAGAAAAACGAAACTGCCTGCCGCAGTAAGCCAAATCAGTTTGCCGTTCCACCGGACATGCATAAAATACAACACGACGCAGGTCATTTTGAAAAAGGCAATTAACAACGCCACTAAGGTATTTGCTCCGGCAAAGAGCCGACTATCCAAATCGGTCAACGCCACATAATAGGTAATAATTGTTCCTACAAAGAGGATGGTAAAAATTACTAAATATTGGGGAATACCCATGTGTAATTCGTGTTCTTCGTGTTTATCCGACATAATGAAAACTTGTCCTCTCTAATGTATGAAATGTCTGCCGAGCAAATACAGCAACGGAAAAAGGAAGATCCAAACAATATCAACAAAGTGCCAATACAGTCCTGAAATTTCTACCGGCGAATAATATTGCGCCGAGTAGGTTCCGCGCCAGGCCATGATCAGAAGCCACAGCATCAATCCCAGTCCGATAATCATATGCAGGGCATGTAAGCCGGTCATCGCAAAGTAGATCCAAAAGAAAATTCTCACCCGCCCTTCAAATTTTTTCTGGTCAATTTCGCCGTTGGTAAAATAGCCGATTTTTTCATCCTCAGTTAAGAAGTTACCTTTCTGAGCCTCCAGAATCAGTTCATTTGATTCTCCTTGCGAATTCCATTGGAATTGCCCGGTCGGATTAATGTAATCATGCTTTTCTTCAACCTTTGCGCCCGCCGGCGCCTTTCCGCCTTCTGAGGCAAAGAAATTTTTGACTTCTTTCGGGGCTTCGGTCTTGGCCTGTGCTTCGCCTTTTGTTTTCTTGTTCCAGGTGGCAAATGGAACTAAACCATGATTATATTTGTCCGTATATTCAACCGCTTTGACCCCGAGAAAGACTGTGCCGAAGATCATCGTCAGGACAATCATTATGACCTGCATATTGCGATTGTTTTTTTGCGCGTAATAAACGGTCAAAGCCATTGTCAAACTGCTGACAATCAGAACAAGCGTATTTAGACCACCCAGAAAAGCATCCAAATGATTACTTCCGGCGGCAAACGCCATCGGATATTTGGAGCGAAAAATCAAATAAGCTGTGAACAATCCGCCGAAAAACATTATTTCCTGCGCCAGGAACATCCACATTCCGATAATGTTGGATTCTTCTTGCTGTTTCATATCCTCGAACTGATGCTGCAGTCCGGGCGGATGATAATCGTGTGCGTGTGTGTCTGACATATATTATTAAGTCGTGAGTCGTGAGTCGTCAGTCAAGTTATCTCTTAACGCACGAATCACGAACCGAAACTCCTTAAACAGTTTCTTTTGTTAATTCCTTTCTCGGTTCAAGACCGTTTTCGTCACTAAAGTCGTAGGCCTCCCAGGTCACAACCGGCGGTTCATAAAAATTCTCGGTCGGCGGAGGCGAAGAAGTTCGCCATTCTAAGCCCGGCAGATGCCAACGATTATCACCAGCATCTTTACCGTTAAATAGCGAAGCAGTTAAATAGATGACCGGCATTATCATCCCGATCGCCAGCACACCGGCACCGGCAGTTGAAAAGATATTCAGAACCTGAAGTTCTTCGGCATACGAAGCATACCGGCGAGGCATTCCTAAATAACCCAAAATAAATTGTGGAAAGAACGTCAGATTAAATCCGATAAAAACCAACATCGCCGAAATTTTACCCCAAAATTCCGAGTATTCCTTACCCGTCATTTTCGACCACCAATAATGGATGCCGCCCAAATAACCAATCACCGTGCTGCCGACCATCACGTAGTGAAAGTGAGCAATGATAAAATAGGTGTCACTTAAATGAATGTCCATCCCGGCCGTGCCCAGGAAAAGTCCGGTCAACCCGCCGACCAAAAACAGTCCCAGAAAGCTAAAGGCATAGAGCATCGGCGTATCAAATGAAATCGAACCTTTGTAGAGCGTGGCGGTCCAGTTGAAAACCTTGACAGCCGAAGGAACTGCGACAATCATGGTCAAGATTGAA
Source organism: Acidobacteriota bacterium (assembly GCA_031413075.1). Taxonomy (GTDB): domain Bacteria; phylum Acidobacteriota; class Blastocatellia; order Pyrinomonadales; family Pyrinomonadaceae; genus JAIBCC01. Next base: position 7,931 of record JANOEF010000631.1, read on the forward strand.
AAGACCAGTCCGGCATAGATTGATTGTCCGCTGACAAACAAATGATGTCCCCAAACCAGAAAGCCGATCACTGCAATCGCAATACTTGAAAATGCTACAAATTCATAGCCGAATATTCTTTTGCGTGAGAAATTGGCAATCAATTCACTGATAATCCCCATGCTGGGCAAAATCATAATATAAACGGCCGGGTGCGAGTAGAACCAGAAAAGATGCTGAAAAAGAATCGGGTCACCGCCGATGGCCGGGTCAAAAATCCCGATTTTCGCAATTCTCTCAAGCGCCAGGAGGAGAATGGTAATCGCAATCACCGGCGTTCCCAAAATCATAATCAAACTGGTCGCATAATGTGACCAGATAAACAATGGCAATCTAAACCAAGTCATCCCGGGCGCCCGCATCGTATGAATGGTGACGATAAAATTCAAACCCGTGAGAATTGAAGAAAAGCCGATAATAAAGGCTCCTAGACCCGTGACAACGACCCACCCGTTGGAAAATGTCGTGGAATACGGGGCATAAAAAGTCCAGCCGGTATCAACCCCGCCCTGGAGCAGCGCATAGGCGGCGACCAAACCGCCTGCCATATACAGATACCAACTCAAAAGATTAATTCGCGGAAAAGCCAGATCTTTGGCACCGATCATCAACGGCACAAAGAAATTACCAATGGTGGCAGGGATCGCCGGAATCAAAAAGAGAAAGACCATGATGATCCCGTGGGCGGTAAAAACACGGTTATAAGAAGCAGCCTGCAAAAGATCGCTGTTAGGAGTCATCAATTCCAGCCGAATTAACGCCGCAAAGAATCCGCCCAGCATAAAAAAGAATGAAACGCTCGCTAAATAGAGCATCGCGATCCGCTTATGGTCTTTGGTCAAAAGCCACGACGCCACGCTGTATCCATTATTCAAATAATTCAGCTCGGGTGTTTTGGTTTTATCTCTCACTTCTAATACTTTTTCCATAATTATTTACCCCCCTTGACGTTACTCGGCGCGGACGGGTTGGGCGAACCGGCAGGTTTTGCCGGAGTCGGCTCAACTTTGGCCGGGGTTGCGGCAGTCGGCGTTTTGGCTGCCGGACTGCTGGTCATGGTCGGAGTGGTATTACCGCTCAATGATTTGATGTAGGCCACGATATGATTGAGTTGATCTTCGCTAACTTGACCTTTGAAAGTCGGCATGATCGGCTGAAACCCTTCGACAATCTGTCCCTGCGGGTTCAAAATTGACTCTTTGATATAACTTTCATTAACGCTGACGGTTTGACCGTTGGTCAGTTTCTGATCTTTACCAAAGATTCCTTTTAATGATGGGCCGCGACCTTGATTAGTTTCCTGATGGCAGGAGGCACAACCGAGTTTGTTTTGGAATAAATCTTGCCCTGATTCGACCGGAGTCTGATTGGTGACATTGCCGGCCAGCCAGTTATCATAGTCGCGTTGTTCCATGACATAGATCCAACCGCCCATTCCTGAGTGGTTCAAACCGCAATACTCCGCACAATACAGATGATATTTCCCGGGTTTGGTCGCTTCAAACCATAAATAGGTGTATCTGCCCGGCACCACATCGGCTTTGGTTCGAAAGGCCGGGATAAAAACATCGTGCAAAACGTCTTCGGTCGTCATCACCAGTTTGATCTTGCGGCCCACCGGAACATGCAATTCATTGATTTCACGTTGTCCCGTCCCATGTTGAAACTTCCACATCCATTGTTTGCCAACCACATAAATATCCATCGTGTCTGCCGGCATCCGATATAAATTGAAGAAAACATAGGAACCGAAAACGAAAATCGTCATCGCAATCACAAACGGAATTGCCGTCCAGGTTAGTTCCAGGACGTTTGAACCGTGAATTTCTTTAGGCGTGGCAAACTTTTCTTTTTCGCGGTATTGCCAGGCAAACCAAGTAACTGCGATAACTACGCTAGTTCCGAAGAACAAGCAGACTGCAATAATGTAAAAATACAGCAGATCAACTTGCCAGGCAAAACTCGAAGCCTGTTCGGGAAATAATGGAATCCAAGAATTATTCTGCATAACTAAAACAAAGTATAAATCGTCAATGGTTATTTGTTCTGTTGATAACTATTTACAATTCACTATTAACTAATCCCTTTTTATTACGTCGCCAAAAAACGAACATCATCGTTCCTATTCCAAGTAAGGTCAGAACCCCGCCGAGTCGAATCACATTCATCACTACCAGGCCATATTTTCCGGTGGCGGGATTGTAGTGATAACAAAACAATAATAACTGGTCAACCGGATTGCCGATTTTGCTGGCGGACGATTCAATCAAGGCAAATTTCAAATCTTTCGGAGCATAATCAATTCCGTATAGATATTTGGATAATTTACCCTCGGGGGTCAGCACCATGATCGCTCCGGCGTGGGCAAACTGCTGACTATCTTCATCCCATTTGTAACCGAAACCAACGGATTGGGTTATTTTGTCAATCGAATCCTGCGAACCGGTCAAAAAATGCCACCCGTTTTCCGACCCTTCGCGTCCGTAACGCTTCAAATAATTTTCTTTCTTGTTCTTAGCCAAATCGGGTTTGTCGTTTTCGCGGGCATCAAAACTGATGGCAACCACGTCAAACTCTTTCCCGACACTAAAATTAAGTCCTTTCAGAGAGCCGGTGAGCCCGTTCAAAACCTCGCTGCAGAGCATCGGACATTCGTAATAAACCAAAGCCAAAATGACCGGGCGGTTTCCGAAATAATCACCGATTTTGACCGTTTTGCCGTTCTCATCTTTAAATTCGGTCTCGAGCGGAAGCTGTTCGTTCAACTTTTGCTGAATCCCCACTTCATTCAAAACTTTCGGCAACCCATTGTCAGTAACTCGATTCGGGTCATATGCTTTTGAAGAATACAATGGCGAGTTGTAATGCTCGACTCGTTGTCCAAAGCCAATTCCCGACAAAATTAAAATACAAAGAACTAAACCAAGTGAAAATGGAAAATATAAAGTGGAATCTTTACCCACCGAAAATAAACTGCTTTTTCGTTCTTTCATCTCAAACCTCTGATGATTAACCATTCACCGCGCCTAAAAAAACTATTTTCTTTTGGCCAATGCTGACCGGCCCGAATTTGCGCCCGTATGATAGCTGTCAGTCTCGTCCAAAACCTTTTTACCGTTTTCAGCTGCAACTGCTTTGACGCCTTCTTCTAACAATTTCTTTTTAGCCTCGGCGATTGGCATCGTAATCACAGTTTCTTTGCCGTCTTTGATAACCTTTTGACCTTCCTTTTCTTCTTTCGCCCAAATCTTTTGCAATTCCTCCATTTCAGCTTGCGGACGCTTGAGTTCAAGATTAAGGCGGCCGGTCGGACTATCCACGCCAAAACCCGGGGCACCTTGCAGACGCGGTTCGGGCGGAAGCTTTTCTTCTGGTTTGAGAGCCAATGGACTTACATTTTGTTTGTCCGTTTCAGCCCAACTGGCCTCCATATAGCTCTGCAAAACCCACATTAACCAAAACGAAATGACACAGGCTATAAACAGAGCAACAACGGTAGTGATAATTCCACCAAGTTGAATTTCATTCTTTTCGTAGCCTTTGCTCAAATCAATTTCTACTTTTTTTCCGTGACTTCCCATATTTTTATTTTTGATTTTGGATTTCGTCGTTTAATCAAAAAATTTAGCCGATAAAGACCTTTTAATTTATAGCCAATCCCCAATCCAAAATCCCCAATCCAAAATCCTTAGTGTTGTTGTCCGTGTTTGATGGCGTTTTCCACAAACGGATCATTAGGCGGCAGTAACGGCCGTTTTTTCAACTCTCCGAAAAACCACCATAACCACAGTCCGCCAATCCCGATCGGAGCCACAATATCCATCCAACTCATCGAAAATCCTTCGCCATATCCGTGTCCATGCAGAGGCTGCGGGCCGATATGAAAAAAGATATCAATCAACCGCATCACCAAAATCAGAATCGCAATGGTAGATAACCATTTTGAATTGCGTTTGATGTCCCGTGAAAGCAAAATCAAAAATGGAAAGACGAAATGGAACAGAATCAAAAGAAATCCGACATATTGCCAGCCGCCACTCATCCGGTTCAGCAGCCAGGGCGTTTCCTCGGGCAAGTTTCCTGAATAAATGATCAGGAATTGCGACAGGTTGAAATAAGTCCAAACCATCACCAGCGCCAACATCAATTTGCCGATGTCGTGAAAATGCTTTTTGCCTAAAATCCGGTTGAACGGCTCTTTGTCAATCAAATTGGCTAATAAGGCAATAATGAAAGCAAAAGTGCTCAAGGCCCAGCCAATCAAATAGAGCAATCCCCAAATGGTTGAATACCAATGTTTATCCAGCGTCATTACCCAATCAATCGAAGCAAAAGTGACCACCAGAGCGTAAATTACCATGGTCGGACCGCTAAAGGCGGTGGCGATGCCCAAAAACTTAGCCGATTCTTCGGGTGTGGTCGCTTGATCTTGTTGAGCTGACCATTTATTAAGCAAATAGGCCATCACAAACCACAAAGCAAAATAAATGATTGCTCTCACCCCAAACGAAGTCGGGTTTAGGTAGAGGATACGCCACTCAACAATTTTATCTATATCGGTGGCCCAATGATAAATCGTCGTAATGCCCAGAATAATCGGCGCAAAAAGTATGGCGACAAAGACAATGGTTCTCGCGCCGGCCTCCAGAATGCGGCGAATAACGACCCCCCAGGCTCCGCCGGTCAAATATTGCAGCATCAAAATCCCAATCGAACCGATGCTGATCCCTGCCCAATAGATAAAGCCCAGGAGCCATGAGCGAAGCGCCTGCTCCTTATCGCCGACCACGAATCCGACGAGCCACGCAATAGTGGCGACAGCACCGATTCCGAGTGCCAGCGATTGCCAACGGCTCACTTCAGGAGGAGCGTAAAGACTTTCTTTAGTCATTATTTGTTACCTCCCGGGGCGGCCGTTTTTGTGTTTGTAACAGTTGTTGTTTTCACGTTTGAACTCGTATTAGTATTACTTGGTTGGGCGGGCGGCGCGGTCGGGGTCGGACTTGCCACCGGTTTTGTTTCGGTAGCAGTGGTCGGCAGCGGCTTCACTCCGTTCGGATTTTGGCTGAGCTGCAAGGCCCGAATATAGGCCACAATCGCCCATCGGTCACTGACCGAAACTTGCGAAGCATAGCCGCTCATTTTGCCCCAGCCATTCGATGCAACATCAAAAAAATGTCCAACCGGCGCGTTTCTGAGCCGATCATCGTTATAGCTTGGCGGCTTTGGAAATCCGCGACGAACAATCATTCCGTCACCGTTTCCAAAATTACCGTGGCAGAGCGAGCAATAAATTTTGTATTGACGCTCTCCCCGTTCCAGCGTTTCGGCCGTAACCGCAATCGGAAACTCCGTCACTTTATCGGGAAAGGTAAGCTGTTGTCCGGCTTCGTTAGTTTGTGCAGTGCCGGTGGCGCCTTCAATTTTTCCGGTGTAAAGCGCGGCATTTTCCCGCAAGAAACCACGCGGCACCGTTCCATCGGGCAATTCACGCGAAGAACGTCCGTCGGCGAACCAACTACTTTCTTTATAAACTTTGTACCGCGGTTGATCTTGCATGTCGTAACGGCAACTTGTTGCCACTAAGCAGAAGGCAGTAAGCAGTAAGCAGTAAAAAACTGTCCGGCCGGCTCTCGGTTCTCGACTCTCGATTTTTGATTTACTCATCAACATCGTGAACCTCCTGCGGGTTTAGGCTATCCATAAATTTCTTGGTTTCCTCGTAATCAAATTTTTCGTCGGTTGCTTCAATCAACAGGAAAAACTTTTCGCGTGATGCCAGGTTAAAGCGTGGAACATTGAAAACAGGATGATACGGTTGCGGCAGTCCGTTTAAGAGCAACATCCCGAAAACTGCCGTAAAGGCCGCCAGCAAAATCGTCATTTCATAAATTGGCGGAATAAAGGCCGGCAAACTAAAATGCGGACGTCCCGCCACATTAAGCGGATAGTCAACCGAATGAGTCCAATACACCAGAGCTAGTCCCATCAGACATCCGGCCAGCCCGCCCAGAAAGATCAGCTTCGACAAAATACTACGCTTGATGCCCAAGGCCTCGTCCATCTCGTGAATCGGAAACGGTGAAAACGCATCGGTTTTACTGAAACCGGCATCGCGGACTTGTTCGGCCGCCTTGACGACGTCCGTCACGCTATCAAACTCTGCCATTAAACCGTAAAGTTTTTTATCCATAATTTTGATAATGGTTAATGGTTAATGGTTAATGGTTAATGGTTTGGAATCTTCAATTAACAATTAGCAATTAACAATTAACAATTCTTTTGTTGTTTGCAAGCAGCCGTTCTGCTGGCGGTTCGCCGGGTATGGGTGAGATACCCTTTCTCGGCGTTCGCGGACAAAACCAACTGTTTGCAAACAACTCTTTTTAAGGCTTTTGCCTTTTCATCATTAAATCAGGCTTCAATTTTCGCCTTCGGCTTTTTACCCTTTGCCGCTTTCGCTTTCGGACGCATGTTGCTGAACGTGCGACTCCGGCAATAACACTTTAACCTCAAATATCGAAATAATCGGCAAGAATCTGACAAACAGATAAATCAAGGTAAAAAAGAAACCGATCGTGCCGATAAACATTGACCAGTCAAACATGGTCGGCGAATACATGGCCCAGTTAGACGGCAAAAAGTCGCGGTGCAAACTGGTGACAATAATTACAAACCGCTCTAACCACATCCCCACGCTGACCACTAATGAAATGGCAAAGAGCCAGAACTCGCTTTCTCGGAACCGTTTGAACCACAACAGCTGGATGCTCATTCCGTTACAGAAAATCAAAAGCCAGTATGACCACCAATAGGGACCGGTCCAGATTCGGTTTTTGATCATATAAGTTTCGTATTGATTTCCCGCATACCAACCGAAGAAGATTTCCATAAAGTAACCGTAACAAACGATCAATCCGGTAGCCAGCATCACTTTGCCCATATAGACAAGGTGGGTATTGGTAATAAAATCCTGCATCTTATACCAGTGGCGAAGCGGAATACAAAGAATCAAAACCATCGCGAATCCGGCAAAAATCGCCCCGGCTACAAAATACGGCGGGAAAATAGTCGCGTGCCAACCCGGTAACTGGGCGACCGAGAAGTCGAACGAAACGATCGAGTGAACCGAAAGGACGAGCGGAGTCGAAAGTCCGGCTAAAATCAAATACGCCATTTCGTAGCGATGCCAATGCCGGGCCGAACCGCGCCAGCCCCAACTAAACAGACCGTAAACGAATTTGAAAAAAGGATTTTTGGCGCGATCCCGGAGGGTTGCCAAATCAGGAATCAAACCGACATACCAGAAAAGCAAAGAAACTGTCGCATAGGTCGAAACCGCAAAGACGTCCCACATCAAAGGGCTCCGAAAGTTCTGCCACATCCCCATCACATTCGGATACGGCAACATCCAATAGGCGAGCCACGGACGACCGGTATGCAACAACGGAAACATCCCCGCGCAAGCGACCGCAAAGAGCGTCATCGCTTCGGCAAAACGGTTAATCGAAGTGCGCCATTTTTGGTTGAGCAATAACAAAATCGCCGAAATAAGCGTTCCGGCGTGGCCGATTCCGATCCACCAAACAAAGTTGATAATGTCGAAAGCCCACCCGATCGGCTGATTGTTCCCCCAAATCGCAATCCCCTTGGCAAAGAGATAAGTGACCGTCATCAACAGCAATTGAGCGATCAAAAATGCAATCCCAAAACCGATAAACCAATGGAACGGCGTTTTCTTTTTCAGGGTAATATCGCCGATATCGTCTGAGACGCTCCCGTATGAATGCTCACCTTCGACCATCGGCGGATAAATTTTCTTTTGTATGTCTTTTACGTCGTGCATATTTTTTTACAAAAAGTTAGTGGCTTGCACCTTCCGATTTCTTGGTTTCGCCTTTTTCTGCCTTTTTCGCTTTAACCCATTGTTGCGGTTTGTAATCGGGCATTTCTTTATTTTGATTTCGGATCCCGGCCAGATAGGTTGTCCTCGGCTGATTGTTCAAACTATTGAGAACCATATATCTGCGATGGTCATCTCTTAGTTTTTTGACCCGGCTGTTTTCGTCATTTAAGTTTCCGAAAACAATCGCATCCGTCGGACAGGCCGCTTCACAAGCTGTCACCACTTCTCCGTCGCGCACCTCGCGCCCGTCTTTTTCGGCTTCGATCCGGGCGGCGGAAATACGCTGGGTACAATAGGTGCATTTCTCCATAACCCCGCGTGAACGAATCGTCACTTCCGGGTTTCGCATTAATTTGTATTGCGGAGTATCCCAATCCTGATAAAGCGTGAAATTAAATCTGCGAACCTTATACGGGCAGTTGTTTGAACAATACCGGGTTCCGATACAGCGGTTATAAACCATATCATTCAAGCCTTCGGCCGAATGAACCGTGGCGTGAACCGGACAAACCAATTCGCACGGAGCCTGCTCGCATTGCTGACACAGCATCGGCTGAAAATTCAGCGCATCCGGGCTATTGACGTCATCGCCTTCGTAGTAGGCATCAATTCGCATCCAGTGCATTTCGCGGCTGCGCTCAACCTGGTCTTTGCCCACCACCGGGATATTGTTTTCCGATTGACAAGCCACGACACAGGCATTACATCCCACGCACGAATTCAGATCAATGCTCATTCCCCATTTGTTTTTGGTGACCTCCTTACTGTAATCGTAAGGCGTGAACATTGACTTCGGATATTCGTCGTGCTGATGCAATTCTTTTGCGTCTTTTTCCCAGTTTTCATAATCGAAAGTGCGCAGGATTTCGTCTTCGCGGTCTTCCATATTGAAATGGGTTTGGGTCGAAGCAACCGTGGCGGTGGTGCCGGTTTTGGCGACATCGCCTTTGCCGAACCACATCGCATCGGATCTTTGGACATCATATGCGTTGTAACCGAGGCCGTTGCCGACCCGTCCCGCTTTGGTGCGTCCATAACCGAGGAAAATCGTAATCACGTCATCGGGCTGACCGGGCTGCACCCAGACCGGAACTTTGTTTGAAATTTTGCCGCCCTGATAGGTGACCTCGACCAGATCGGAAAACAAGTTTCCCCCTTTGGTGTTGATAAATGAAGTCCCTTCCGCGCCGCCTGCTTGCTGATCAGCTTCGCGGGATTGATTAAGTTTAAGATTTTCGGCAGTTTTCGGTGAAACCAGTGCGACATTTTCCCAGGTAATTTTGTTGACCGGATTCGGTAACTCCTGGAGCCAACCGTTGTTGGTGTAGCGTCCGTCATAAACGCAGGGGTCGGGCAGAATTGAGATTTCCAGCGCGCCGCTGCCGGTGGCCGGAGCCGAAGGCTGACTCAAAAAGGCGGTGCCAGCGGTAACCGTTTTGGCCGGTAACGCGGTATTAACCACAGAACCATCGTGAACCGCTTTGCGCCAGGCCTTTTCATCGGCCAGACCATTGGTCTTCCAATAGTCTTTAACAATGTCAATCTCTTTTTTCTCGTGATTTTCTTTGGCAAAAAGCTGGACAATTTCGTGCGCGGATTTGCCGTCATAAAGCGGTTGCACCAACGGCTGAACAATTGATACTGTCCCGTCAAAGGCTCGGGTGTCGCTCCACATTTCTAAAAAATGCTTGCCGTTGACGTGCCATTGACAATGTTCACCGGTCTCATCCAAAGTATTTCCGACGTGAACCCTGGTTGCTACTTTACCTAATCTTTCCGGATTCAACTTAACATCCGCCGGTGTGTTATAAACCGGATTTCCGCCGATAATCGTCAATAACTTGACAGACCCGGCATCAATATCCTTCACCAGTTCTTTTAATCCATCGGCTTGCAATACTTCTGACGGATTGAAAACATCCGTATAACTGACAGTTTGATTAACATTTCCGAGTGTCGCATTGATGGCGTGGGCGAGGGCGTGAACCACCGGAGACTGATTGTCCCCGGCGACCACTAAAGACTTTCCTTTATGAGCCACTAAATCTTTGGCCATCACCTCGATCCATTTATCTTTATCGGCATAGGTCGAGGTGGCTCCTGCAACCCCAACCGCTTTGGCAACCGCTTTGGCAATTTCGACCATTTCGCTCGGCTTAACGGCTAAACGGTGGTCGGCTTTGGCTCCGGTCAGCGTCAAAGTAGTTTCGACCGAATACAAACGGTTCATTTTGGGAGCGGCTTCGTGGCCTTCACTATGTCCGACTTTTCGACTTTTGGAAAAGTCTTTCAAATAGCGAACATTATTGCCGCCGAAAATATCGGCA
>JANOEF010000632.1:0-5052 GCA_031413075.1 Acidobacteriota bacterium
CAGAACGGGTTCCGGGCGGAAGTTCCGGTGGTTCAGCCGTCGCGGTGGCCTCGGGCATCGTCCGGGCCAGTCTCGGTTCAGAAACCGGCGGTTCGGTCCGGCAACCTGCTTCTCTTTGCGGAATTGTTGGATTAAAACCTACTTACGGCAGAATTTCACGATTCGGACTGGTCGCTTTTGCCTCTTCATTAGACAATATCGGAATCTTTGGCCAAACCTCTGAGGATGTCGCAAAAGTTTTAGGGGTCATCGCCGGACGCGACCCAAACGATACCACCTCGGCTGAGGTCGAGGTGCCGAATTATGTCGAACACCTCGCAGACGAGATTGCCGGCAAACGAATCGGTGTTCCGCGAGCCTTGTTCGGTGACGGATTAGACCCGGAGGTCAAAGAATCGGTTGAACAGGCAATCGAGAATTACAAAAAACTTGGAGCCCATATTGTTGAGGTCGAATTGCCTCACGCTAAATATGGGATCGCAGTTTATTACATCATCGCCACTGCCGAAGCGTCTTCAAATTTAGCTCGTTTTGATGGCGTTCGCTACGGATTCCGAGCCCAAGGTTCGCACAATTTGCGCGAAACCTATAACAAAACTCGCGAGGAGGGATTCGGGGCAGAAGTCAAACGCCGCATTATGCTCGGAACATATGTTTTATCGAGCGGTTATTATGATGCCTATTATTCTAAAGCGCAAAAAGTTCGTAATCTGATTCGCCGTGATTATCTGGATTCTTTTGAAAAATGCGATGTCATTTTGACTCCGACTTCGCCTTCGACGGCATTTAAGATCGGCGAAAAATCGGATGATCCGTTAGCGATGTATCTTTCGGATATTTATACAGTTTCCGCGAATTTAGCCGCCGTTCCGGCCATCTCAGTTCCCTCCGGACTGTCCCGCGAAGGTTTACCGATTGGTCTGCAGCTGGTTGGAAGAAATTGGTCTGAAAGTGTGTTATTGAATATGGGAAGTGTCTATCAAAATCAGTTTCCGCTCAATGCAAAACCGAAAGTATTTGCTGATTAAACTATTGAGTTAATTCGAGTTGAATGGTTTGTGGCGAAATCTTTTGCTTACCATTTACTGATGACGGCAGAACCTTTTGCCACCGATTTTTGTCATCAATCATCATTTCTGCATCGTCTGTCGGAACCGGACGCGAAAATAGATACCCTTGTCCGTATTCGCAATTGAGGATTTTTAACTGATGCAGTTGATGGACGGTTTCGATTCCCTCGGCAACCACATTCATCCCCAGAGTCTTGGCTAATGAAATTACGGTTCGCACGATTTCGCCATTTTCGCTTCCTTCTTCCATGGTGCTCACAAATGAACGGTCAACCTTCAGCGTATCAATCGGAAAACGGTGAAGATAGCTCAATGAAGAATAGCCGGTCCCAAAATCGTCAATGCTCAGCTGAACACCTAATTCTTTTAATTCTTTAAGCATTTTGATGGCGGTTTCGGCGTTTTCCATCACTGCGCTTTCCGTAATTTCCAGTTTCAAGGTTGATGGATCAATTTTGGTATCAATTAAAATTCGATGGACCTGATTAACTAAACCGCGATGGGCAAAGTGCTTTCCTGACAAATTGACACTCAAAAATAATTTCTGATTGAGCGGCGATTTATTTTGCCATTTGAACAGTTGTTCACATGAATGCTGCAGCATCCAGAGCGTTATCGGAATAATTAAATTTGTGTCTTCGCTGACCGGGATAAATTCTCCGGGAGGGACAAGTCCCCGAGTCGGATGATTCCACCGAATCAAAGACTCAAACCCGACCAGCTGCATCGAACCAATATCAAGTATCGGCTGAAAATATGCACACAATTCGCTTCTTTCAAGCGCGTGCCGCAAGTCGGTCTCAATCTGTAAAAGCGTGAGCGCCCGGGTGTGCATGGAACGGTTAAATATTTCAACCCCTTTCAGCGTATCCTTGGCGTGATACATTGCAATATCCGCATCCCGCAATATTTCTTCAGCCTCATTATAATCACGGCTTCCCATGGCAATTCCGACACTGACACTGGAAAAAACCTCACGACCCGTGATCAAAAACGGCGAGGCAATCTTTTGCCGGATAAAATCAGTAAAGACTATGGTTTCTTCTACTCCGACCACATCATTCAGAATTATTCCGAACTCGTCTCCATTAAAACGAGCCACTAAATCACCTTCTTTGACCGATTCGATCAAACGTTTTGCCACATTAAGAATCAGCCGATCTCCGGTGGAATGACCGAGACTGTCGTTAATGGTCTTAAAACGATTGAGGTTAAGAAAAAGCACCGCAAAATTATAGTTTGGGGTTTGTTTGTGTTTTTCCAGGATAAACTTGAGCGTTTCGAGGAAAAGATTTCGATTCGGCAAGTTGGTTAAAGCATCATGAAATGCGGCGTGTCTAAATTTTTCTTTGCTCTCTTTTAAGGATAAAATGGTCTTGTCCTGCTCTTTTACATATTCTTGCAGCTCTTTAATATAAGTTTCCGCCACTTCGGCACGGTCTCGTTCAGTTTTAACATCATTTTGTTTTTTGTTTTTTTCTAAATAAATCAGAGTACTACAAAAAAGCAGGTGGGCAAATCCGGCCGCCCCTATCATAAACCAATGGTCGGGTAGGAAATAAATCGCCAAGAAGGCGCACAAACATCCGACAAATAACAAAGCTATTAAGAATATGAGATTGGTTTTTCGAGTTTTAGACACGTTCACCTATTTTCCGCAATCGGAATCAGAATATCTTAAAGGAATGATTAATTAAAGGCTCAGACCAGGGGGGAAGTCTCTACCTTTGTTATTATACGTTTAACCTTGTTAAATTTCCAGTCTTTTTTTAATATTTTATTTTTCAGCAACTTTTCCGATGAATTATGCGTCTATGCTTGTAATATGCAAAATATTTGCATAGAATAGAAATGTTATGCAAAAGATAGACCGCCAAAACGCAATTCTCAATTTGATCAGTATTAAACAGATCGGAACGCAGGAGGAATTGACAGAATTACTTGAAAAAAAAGGCTTTGCCGTCAATCAATCAAGCGTTTCAAGAGATTTGGTCGAACTTGGGATTGTCAAAGCAAATGGCTTTTATGCAATTCCGCAAAAAACTAATTATGCAGGTTTCGGATTATTGAGTTTAGAAGTTGCGGGTGAAAGTTTGATTGTCGCTAAAACCGAAACAGGTTTTGCGGCGGCCGTTTGTGTGCGGATAGACAATGCCAAAGTCCCTGAAATTGTTGGCACAATCGCAGGTGAGGATACGATTTTTATTGCCGTTCGGGGAAACAAAGAGCAAAGAATAGTGTTGAAAAAAGTTTGGGAAATATTTGAGCAGTAGGCAGTAGTTAGTGGTCAGTGAGCAGAAAAATCTGACTTCCGACCACTGACCACCGACCACTGACCACTTTTATATGAAGATTAAAAAAATAGTTTTAGCATATTCCGGCGGACTTGATACGTCTGCGATGTTATTGTGGTTGAAAGAGACTTACGGCTCAGAAGTCGTCTGTTTTTGCGCTGATGTCGGACAAGGTGAAGAGATGACGGGCTTAGAAGAAAAAGCCTTAACCACCGGCGCCTCAAAACTTTACATCGAAGATTTGCGCGAAGAGTTTGTCAAAGATTTTGTCTGGACAGCCGTCAAAGCCAACGCGCTTTACGAAGGTGTTTATCTTTTGGGAACCTCTCTGGCGCGTCCCGTGATTGCCAAAAAACAAATTGAAATCGCTCAAAAAGAAGGCGCTGATGCAGTTGCCCACGGCGCAACCGGCAAAGGCAATGACCAGGTTCGTTTTGAACTGACCTATTATGCCCTGCAACCCGACATCAAAGTTGTGGCCCCGTGGCGGCACTGGGAATTCAAGGGGCGGGCGGATTTGATCGCGTATTGTGCGAAACATAATATCAAGGTCACCGCCACCGCCGAAAAACCATATTCGATGGATCGCAACTTGATGCATATTTCCTACGAGGGCGGGATTTTGGAAAACCCGTGGAATCAACCGCCTGATGATATTTTCCTGCTCACCAAATCTCCGGAAAAGGCTGCCGACACCCCCGAAGAACTAATTATCGAATTTGAAAAAGGCGAACCGGTGGCGATCAACGGCGAGAAATACGGCGCGGTTGATTTGCTTTCCAAACTTAATTTTATCGGCGGTGAACACGGTATCGGACGGGTTGACCTGGTTGAAAACCGCTTTGTCGGAATGAAATCCCGTGGAATTTATGAAACGCCCGGCGTCACGATTCTGCAAGCCGCCCACCGCGCCTTGGAATCAATCACAATGGACAGAGAGGTGATGCGGCTGCGCGACAGTTTAGGCGTAAAGTTTGCCGAATCAATCTATTACGGATTCTGGTTTGCGCCTGAAACCGAAATTTTACGTTCGATGATTGACCAAACTCAATCAACCGTTTCCGGCGAGGTCCGCCTAAAATTATATAAAGGCAATGTCACAATTTTAGGCAGGCGCTCGCCCTATTCACTTTATAAAGAACGGGTTGTCACTTTTGAGGACGATGCCGGGGCGTATAACCAGTTTGACGCCGAAGGATTTATTAAATTGCAGGCATTGCGGTTGAGACTTAGAAAAATGGACTGACAAAATTGATAAACTGATTCATCGAATCATTTATTCATTGTTTGAAAATTTTTATTCAAATGAATTAATTAACCGATGAATCAATGAACAAATTTATGAAAATTGAAGTTGATAAAATAGGTTCGGCGACATCGCCTTTGAATTTAGGCAAAACGGTTTCGGTATTGGAGGAAAATCTTTCTCCGAAATCGGGTGATGTGGTGGTTGTCAAAGCACTTACGGAAAGCGTCACCTACGGCAATCTCGAATTACCCAGCGGACGGCTGGCAAAAATCAATCGTAACGATGTCGTGCTCGGTGTCTTAGGCAAGCGCCGCGCGTTAAAAGGATTTTTCGGCGATGTTCCCGAAACCATTAAGGCTGGCGACAAACTGCACCTCTTGAATATGGGCGGCGTGACCCGCTCGCTGTGAAGCGCACGCCGGCGGACGTGTATCACATC
>JANOEF010000633.1:0-1758 GCA_031413075.1 Acidobacteriota bacterium
CTGCTCACGCGCGAGGAGACCAACCGCCTCGTGGGCAACCTCGGATCAACCGACCGCAGGAAGATCGACGAATATCTGACGACGATCCGCGAGGTTGAGCAGCGGACAAATTCATCTGCAAATTTGCATAAATCGGAAACCCAACCTCGAACAAAATAAAGAGAGTGAACAAAAACGGCGAACCCGGAATTATTGTCCAAACTGCTAACAACCACAGAAAAATTGCCGGTGCAACCAAACTTCGGCGCAAATTATCAAAAATTTTCCAACGTGAAATTAAAGGTAAATCGTTACGTTGTTTTTCACCTTTGGCATTCTTAATCCAAGGGAAAATCCAGTCTGAAATCTGCCAATCGCCGCGCACCCAACGATGCGAGCGTTGGACAAAACTATCAAAATGCGTGGGGAAATCGTCAAGAAATTCAATGTCTGTGACCAAACCGCACCGGGCATAAATTCCTTCAAAGAGGTCGTGGCTCAAAACAGTATTTTCCATGACACGATTTTTGAGCGACATCGCAAAAGCGTCCACATCATACAACCCTTTGCCGGTAAAACTCCCTTCGGCAAATAAATCCTGATAAATGTCGGACGAAGCGGTGGTGTAAGGGTCAATCCCTTTGTTTCCCGATAAAATTTTGGAGAAATGTGAACGCGAAGCACTGAGCAATGAAATACTGATTCGCGGTTGCAAAATGCCATAACCTTTGGTCACTCGCTGCAGTTTTTCGTCAAAATATGGACGGTTGAGAGGGTGTTCGGCAATTCCAATCAGTTTCCGCGCCGAATCGCGGGGCAATTGTGTGTCCGAATCAAGCGTGATGACATATTTGATTTGTTTGAGAAAAGAAACTTCCGCCGTCGCAACTGAAAAACTTGTGTTTTCAGCACCGCGCAAAAGGCTGTTAAATTCTTCGAGTTTCCCGCGTTTGCGTTCCCAACCCATCCACTTTCCTTCACTTTCGTTCCATTGTCGGCGGCGATGAAAAAGATAAAATTTTTGTGGATAGAGATCGTTAAGAGCGTTGATTTTGAGTTGGGCTGATTCCAGAATCGTAGAATCGTTTGGCATTTCTTCTGCGGGTGAATCGGCAAAATCACCTAACAAAGCGAAAAAAATATTCTCGTCTTTATTTGCCAGCTGATAAATTTCGAGTTTTTCCAACAATTCAGCCGCCACCGTTTCGCTCGTCAAAATGGTCGGAATGACCACTATTGTTTTGGCATTTTCAGGAATTGCCAAAGCCGTTTCCATTTGCGGCAGAACTCGTGGAGGAATCATCAGCGTAAAATCCCAATTCGTAATGCTCAACGCGAGGTCGCTGGCGGGAATTATTGAAAGTAGCCCAAAGGCAACCAACATCGGCAGACTTGCCCCAAAATATGCTGCCGTAGTGACTAGAACCGTGACCAACAACAGCGTCAAAAATGTTGCTAATCCAAGATAGGCGGTGGTTGGAAATTTTAGAATTAAGCGATTTACATATGCGGAAAAGGCGACGCGCCAGCACGACCGCCGAGGCCAACGTTCCGAGCCGCGACAGTTTTTTGCCCTGGCTGTCGGCCAACGAAGACCGCCACGGCCCCCGCCGCACGGACCAGACGAAGGCGTGGTGCAACGGCTGCAGTTCCTGCGCGCGCAGTTGCCACGCGGCTTCGGCGAGTTCGTCGACGCAGCGGCGCACTTCGGCAGGCACCACCTTGGTGTCGAGCTGGTTGCCGAACGACACCGTGACGGGGCACGGCACTTTGCTCGGC
>JANOEF010000634.1:0-2915 GCA_031413075.1 Acidobacteriota bacterium
GGGATCATTGTGAAGTGTGTCGCCGAAAATTACCAACGGAAGAAAATGTGAGTCTCCAAATAAACTTTCACTTACTCTGTCTGAATTGTCAAAAGACTAAAACCCGGTGGTTAATTTCACCGGAAGAAAGACGAATTTTTATCAGTGCACAAAAATTTTCACCGGCCAAATTTGTAGAAAGGACAGCCCAGAATCAAGCCGAAGTAAAAGAAATTTCATTTATTTTAAAAAGAATCATCTCCAATATTTTAGGTAAAGAAATAGTGGGAGAAAAGATATTACTCGCTAATGCCACGATTTAGTTGGAAAATATCAAGTTATATTATTCGCTCCATTCTGCCCTATTTAGGTTTCGCTTGGTTAATTCTGAGTGTCATTTTGTTTGTTCAACAGGCCAGTCGGTATTCTGATATTTTTTTTAATAATATCATTCCCGCAACCCTCATTTGGCAATTGACTCTGGCCCTGGTACCTAATGTAATAATCCTGACCTGTCCCATGGCTGTGTTAGTTGGAGTTATCATAGGTCTTTCTAAAATGCAGGGCGATAGTGAGCTGGTAGTGATTCGGGCCGCCGGAATCGGGAATCTGCAAATTACTTTGCCAATTATAATTTTAGGGATCGTGCTTTCGTTTTTAGCTTTTTTTATTAATCTCAAAGGCATCCCGCTGGCCGCCCAAATTGTCCGAAAAATTGCCATTCAAACTGCTTTGTTAAAACTGGCTTCACCAATTGAACCGGGGGTTTTTAACACCGAAATCCAGGGCTTAACAATATACGTCAAAAATGGAGATTTCGAAAAAGGAACCTGGCAAAATATCTTTATTTACCAGGAAGATCAAAAAAACCAGCAAGTAAGGCTGATTACTTCAACCAACGGAAGAATTGATTCAGGTTCAGAAGATACCGAATTGGTTCTGGAGAGAGCTTCGGTGAGCAGTTTTTCTTTAGAAAACCCTAAGCAAAAATTGGTTTCGGAACAAGTAAAAAATTTACGCTTCAGAATTCAAACAAAGCGTGGGGAGTTACTTAATAAACTAAGCAAAACAGAAGAAACACCCGAAGAGTTAGGCTTAAATGAATTGGCGCAATATGCTCTAAGCAAAAGCGGAAAAGAGAAAACAGAAGCCGAAATATTGTGGCTGAGGCGCATTGTTCTATCAATAACGCCTTTAATTTTTGCGATCCTCGGAACCGCCTTGGTCCTCCGTTTTAATCGCGGAGGGAGGGGATGGGGCATTTTTTTAGCCCTCATCAGTCTCATTTCATACTATTTAATAGCATTATTCGGCGAACAACTGGCTCGAACCGGGGTCATCAGTGTCTTTTTTTCCGGACTGATTCCGATCCTCATCGCTGCAATGGCTATTACATGGTTTTTTCTGTCACAACGGCTCAATTTGCAAAATAGTTTTGGAAACATTTTTTATTCATTTAATTATAAATGGCCGGTAAATTTTACCACAAAAAACCGGCCCAGTTTATTTTCCAGTCTTTCAACTGGGATGTTGGATTTTGACATTATTTCTAATTTAATCAAATATTTCTGCTTGACCCTGTCGTTTATTACGGCGCTTTATTTAATCTTTACGGCATTTGAACTCTGGAAATTTGCCGGAACGATCAGTGGTGGTTTTGGATTGTTGCTTAAATATTTATTTTTTCTGATACCATTTATTTATATTCAAATATCACCCTCGGCGTTAATGATTGCCACCCTGGCAACTTATATCATTAAGTCACGACAAAATGAGGTGGTGACCTGGACTTCCGCTGGTCAGAGTATCTATCGGTTGTTATTTCCGTGTTTTATCTTGATGATGCTGATAGGATTATTGAATTGGGGAATTCAGACAAATTTTTTACCTCAGACCAATAAAATTCAAGATAGTTTTCGTGCTCAATTGAGAAACAAAGGTTTATTGGCCTCGAATACCGGCAGACACTGGGTGGCGACCGGGAACCGAATTTACTCTTTTGAACTTGACGATAAAGTTAACGATCGGGGGAGCCAACCTCAAAAGGTTAAAAATCTCAGTATTTATCAACTTGACGACTCAAATAATAAACTCATTTCTTTAACCAGGGTTGAATTTGCCACCTGGGAGAGTGAAAAAATTTTACTTGCCGGGAGACTGGAAAAAAACCTTTGGAAAAATGATTTCCCCGAAATTGTAGAAAATAATAACGAAACGGAACTGTTAGAAAGCTACAATCCATTTAAACAAATACCCAGCAAACCAAATCATTTAGATGACCACGAATTAGCTGAATTTGTTCAAACCTCAGAGGCCGAAAGTGAAAAAAAAGTTTATTTGGTTGCTTTAGAAAAAAGAAAAACCACCCTCTTTTTACCGCTGATCATTACGCTTTTTACTGTTCCTTTTGCGCTCACACTCAGTCGAAAAGGGAATATAATGACGATTGCGGGTGCTGTCGGAGTCTGGCTGATTTTTATGGGGGTGAGTAATATTTTTGAACAGTACGGCTTAAGTGGTTATCTCGAACCACGCATGGCGATTTGGTCTCCCCTCGTTATTTTCGGTTTAATCGGTGCTTTTTTGTTGTCGAGAATCAGAACCTGAGAGGGTGTGTAATCAAAAGTACCAGCTTTTTCAAGGGCAGATTCAAAGCGTCAAAAACAAAATGTTGTTCCAAGTTTGGATTTACCGAGACTGGATTCCACATACAAACGATAAAAAACCATACAATTAAACAGGGAAGTTGGGTTGATAGTTTCTTTGAAACAGTTCTGAAGAGAAACGAAAGGTGAGGTCAACTGTAAACAATTCACGTCTGACCTCACCTTTTTTACCTATATTATATTGATTATTCTTCGGTCCCGGTTTCCCAAGAAGACATGTACTCAATCATTTCTGGAGTTAATTCATCAATCGAAACGCCCATAGCTTTT
>JANOEF010000635.1:0-9418 GCA_031413075.1 Acidobacteriota bacterium
GCTTTGATACCGCTTTTGCAGATATGGCTTTATGCGAGTAGGGAAGTTGGACGTTTTGAAAAAAGATATAGCGAAATTTGTCAGACGCTAAACATTAAAATTTACAAACATCTTTCCGACATAAAAAGATTTTTTGGAAACTCATTAACCGAATTAGTTGAACACCAATATCTTGAATCTTGGGAAATAGAAAAGACGGCAGATAGAAAAGATTACAAAATTGGGGATTTCCGCCCAAACCCACGAAAAGTATCAATAAGGAATTTTTGCAGACGTTAGAGGAAGGTGTTTTAGTTCCTTGATGATCTTTGCAATATTGATTTCTTTCGGTGGTTGTTTGAATTCGTAACGTCCCATAAAGTTGATATGTTGCCAAGCCGCCGGCGAAATTTTTTTGATAATTTCAACCTCTTCAAAACGTTTGTTTTTCTCTTTTTCTTTCATCAGTTCTGAAAGCAGGGTCAGATTATAGTAGAGAATGCAGTTGGTCAATAAACGACTACATTCATTCCAAATATTCTGTTCGTATTCACTTTTGAAACGAAGCTTTCCGAAATTAGCAAAAGAGACGGCTCTTTTCAATTGATGATAACTTTCGCCCCGATTCAAGGCCTGGTGGACATTTTGTCTGAGTGGCGGAGAATCAATATAATCAAGCAAATAAAGGCTTCTGATGATGTTGTCATATTCCCACAAGGCTTGTTTGGTTTGATTGGTTCGGTTATAGGAAGCAAGTTTTCTGGTGATAACGCTTTGGGTAGTCGCTTTGCTTCCCAAAGATAAGATGATGCGTTTGATGTTTTCCCATTCCTGTATTATCAGTTTTTGATTGATTTTCCGAATCGGTCTAATTTGATAATCGCCGTAATGGCTTGGATGTTGAAAGCCGTAAAGGGTTTTGGTAACGGTGTCATAAATATCCTTAAAACGGGGAGCAAACTGATAGCCGAACAGATGAAGCAAAGCAAAATTGACCTGGTTTGAACCGTGGGTGTCAGTTGAATGAATTTCCGGCTGAATCTTAGTTGAGTTATTGAACAAAACATCGAAAACATAATGGCTTTCGTGCTCATTTGCTCCGATAACTCTGGCGTTGACAGGGATATGATTGGCAACCAGAGTGTAAGCGACAATTCCTTTTTGGAGACCAAAATATTTTGGTGAGTAACGCGAATTAATAGTTTGAAAACGGGTTTCAAATTTTTGTCCGTCGCTACTGGAATGAACCGCTTCGTTGATATTGTAGCTGCGAAATAAATCAAAATTGGCAATTTGATCAACAATTTGGTCATTGGCAATTTGCAAAGTTTCGGGACGAATAAAATTATCCGAAGCAATTTGCAAAATATCTCCTTTGAAATCAGAGATTTTACTCATTTTCCCAATTCCGGTGTTGATTCCCCACGCCATCAAACAAGCTAAAATAACCGTTTCATCAGCTTTTTGATTGGCATATTTGCCCCGTAGATGCGTGAAAGCATTAATGAAATCGGTTTGCTGCCCGACAAAGCAAAGGACTTGATAAAGGTCAATTTGCGTCATTGAATCAAAAAAGGAATCTGAATGGGTTTTACTTTGAGTTGGATATTTAAGGGACCAACGGACTCCTCTTTTAAAATTGAATGATTCGTTTTCTTTTTCAGCAATCCGTTGATTGACCTCTTTTAACCTTTCTTCGAGTTGTTTCTCAAGTTCCTGCAAATGAAGTTCAATCGGGCGTGAAAGAATGGATAAATTTAACTGCTCCAGCAAAACTTCCTTTTGTTTCCAAGTTTTATCATCAATCAAATCATCTTCAAAGCTGCGGAATTTGAGACTTTCCCGGCAATTCATATCTCCGGCATCCAGTGCTTTTGCCAAAGATTGATAAACCAGAAATTCATACCGATTATAACGAATCTGCTTTTTCTTGAATTTATTCATTTTTTGAAAAAGATAAGCACGAGTCTTTTCAGGGATAAATTCCACCGGAAATTTTTTGGAACTGATATTTGTCAAAGATTGCTCACTTGAAAAGGTTTGCCGCAGAAAATCAATGGCTTTTGACAAGTCCGAATTATCAGCCACATCCGTGAAATCAACATTTATCAACAAAGGGCGGAGATTCATTTTGAATTGATGGGCAATTTTATCGAAATATTCCCAACGAAAAGCTACTTCATCAAATTGGTTTTCCTGTAAGATCAGTTCGGCAAATTGGTTGATTTCTTCTTTTCCTAAAATTTCAAAGGCTTTTTGCCGGACTATCCCGAATGGAGTTTCGGATGGGATTTGCTCGTCAGTCAACAACCTCAAGACATTGACGGCCTTGCCGAGATTTTGATTGGTGGTCAAGTTTATTGAAGAAAGTTCTTGTTTGCCGAAGTCTTTGGCTTGGTCAGTGTAAAGTCTGACCCGGTAAAGCAAACAGTTAATCAGATTATCATTTAACCGCTGATATCGTTGGTGGATGAAACAGAGCAAATACAAATTTGTAGTCCAGGTCTCAAACCGCTTTAGTTTATCCACCCGGTAATACGAAACCAAAGAAGCATAATAGGCAATACTTTGGTTGGAGATTTCCAAAATCGGGAGAATTTCTTTGGCAGACTGAAAGATTTCTTTTATTTTCGCACCACGTTCAATTTCACGTTTAATTTCGCTAAAACTAAAATCCCGGGGTTCTCGTTTGAGATTGGTAATTTCATAAAAACCGACTGAATCAGCCAATAAGTTTTCCAGTTTTTCCGTCTCGCCGGAAGTCAGTTTGTTTTTCAAAAGAGTCTGCAAACGCTCTTCCTCATTATTAAGTGATTTGGAAATCAAATCTTGGAGAAAACTATAACCGGGCAAGATGATTCTGTGATTTTGCAAAAATGTCAGGATTTCCCGAAAAATGTAAATCGGTTTGCTTGAGATTCTGGCGGAATTTTGGGCGGTTTGTTCAATCAATTCTTTTTGCTCACGACCACAGAATTGATAATTGTAAAGTTCAGCAATTGTTCGACGATGTTTGAGAACAGTATTTATAGCAACCTTCTCCAGCTTGCGAAGCTTCATCTTTTCTTTGGGGAAATACAACCGGCGGATAAATTCCACATCAAGGGAAACTGCTTGAAATTCAAAATTGAAAAATAAATGCCGGGCTTTGAAATAACCAAGCTGCAAAATGAAATTAAGTTTTGAAGCCATAGAACGGAATTCAGCTAACAGTTCATATTCGGTTTTGGTTAAAGAAAAATACAAAGGCCTTTCTTGATCGGTAAAATTCGGAAGTTCATAAAGAATTTGAATCTCCTCCGAGGTTAAAATATGCAGCCTGCCCAAATGAGAAGGTTTTGGAATCTCAGTCATTATTTATGATTAAAGGAAAGACTCGGAAAGTAGAATATCTGAGACGTTATAAAATCTATGTCTCATTTTATGTCTTATAATATAGTTCTCAAAACGTCTAAGAAATAAAGATACTTTAAAATTCCCTTCGCTTTCAGATATATTGAAATATATCTGATTTAATAGTATAGTTGCAAAATGGATGAGAGGAAACTGTTCGCTTTTACCGAAACCGTAATTTTTACCGAAGACCTCTTGGAAATTACCGATGATGAAACGCTTTATGCCATCCAAAACGCGCTGCTGGCAAATCCATTTCTGGGAGATGTCATCAAAGGAACGAGCGGCGCCAGAAAGGGACGCATCGGCAACCCGAAAGCGAGATCGGGAAAAAGCGGCGGTTTTCGCTTCATTTATATTTATCTACCCAACAGTGACAGATTTTATCTTTTGGCAATCTACAGCAAAAAAGATCAAAGCGATCTAACGCCGGAACAAGCCAAAATGTTGGGTGAGGTCGTGAAGGCTATTAAAAAGTTATACGAAGAGGAATAGCACTATGGACGAAAAACAATTTGCCAGACTTCTAGAGTCGGCGCAACAGGCGAAAGAACACGCCGCAGGAAAACGCGAATTAAGAACAACCCTGCTCCCGCAGCCCCTGCCGGCGATGGACAAAACAGAAGTTGTCAAAATACGGGAAACTCTGAATTTCTCGCAGGCGGTTTTTGCTAAATATTTGAATGTTTCGGTCAAAACTGTCCAGGCCTGGGAACAAGGAATCGGCAAACCATCGGGAGCTTCGCTGAAACTACTTTCAATAATTAGACGAAAGCCTTCGCTTTTGATCGAATTGTCTGCTTAATAAGAATAAATTTTTTTCCTTTTCCGTTTTCCATTTTGAAACATATGGCATTAGTCGGCTATGCAAGGGTCAGTTCGGTTGGGCAGAGTTTGGATGTCCAACTCGAAAAACTGAAACATTGCAATAAAATCTTTCAGGAAAAGAAAAGTGCCGCCGGAGGAAAACGTCCGCAACTTATCGCGTGTCTGGAATATGTCCGGGAAGGCGATATT
Source organism: Acidobacteriota bacterium (assembly GCA_031413075.1). GTDB lineage: Bacteria > Acidobacteriota > Blastocatellia > Pyrinomonadales > Pyrinomonadaceae > JAIBCC01. The sequence continues at coordinate 4,390 of JANOEF010000635.1, forward strand.
TTAGTGGTCACTCGTCTTGATCGCCTCGCGCGTTCGACGTTGCATCTGTGTCAAATTGCTGATGAATTGAAAAGAAAAGAAGTTGAATTGCAGGTGATTGACCAAAATATCAACACGGCGGATGCCACCGGACGGCTGTTGTTTAATATGCTGGGAGCCATCAATCAGTTTGAAACGGAAATCCGAGCCGAACGACAAACGGATGGAATCATCAAGGCCAAAGAAAAAGGAGTCCGCTTCGGAGCCACCAAGAAACTGACAGATATTCAAATAGAAGAAATTCGTCAAAAGAGAAAAACCGGGGTCCTGATTAAAAATCTGATGGCTGAATATAAACTCTCGAAAGCAAGTGTTTATAGGTATTTGGAAGGATAAGAGAAAATATTTGAAAATTGAAGTCATGACTTATTGATACTTTTCGTGGGTTTGGGCGGAAAACCCCAACTTGTAAACTTCCCACATTATAATCAATCATGAGTTGAGTTGTTAAACTCAACTCTTTTCTTGGAACTCGTTTTTTTTGAGTTCAATGAGTAAAGAGCTTTTCAATTGGCTTTCCAGCATTTTGGTTTTGCTGTGAGTAGTTAAGTCCGATGAACTTAGTGAGCGTTGCTGCAGCTTGATTTTGGTAAATTGTTTCAGAGTTTTTCCATTCGCCACGGAGTTTAGAAGCAGGAGAGATAAAAGCCATCCAGATCCATCGGGCCTCTGGAACATCTTTGCCGTGGGAATACCAATCTAAAGCGGTTGATCCCCGACCGTGATCGACGGTTATCAGAATAGAAGTTTTGTCTTTATATTGGGCGTCAGATTGTATGAATTCCCACAACTCCCGAAAGTAATTGTCGGTTCGGTTCAGAGCCTCGACCATTCGGTCATATCTTTTATCGTGTGCCCAATCGTCGGTTTCGCCCAGACCGATATGAATAAATCGCGGGTGATTGGTTTTCAAAAAATCCATTGCGAATCGAAAAGTATAAAAATCGTGCCGAACCGAATCCCATGGAGTTTGTGTTTCAAACTGGGATGTACTCAGCTTTCGGGTTGTTGAATCTTTGCTTTCGTATGCTTCGAAACCGGCATTTATAATAAACGCATTCGGTTTTGAAGTTGCAATCTCGTTCATTACATTCCAAGATGCAAACGACGCAACTTTATTCTCACCTAATCCCAACTTAGTTTGTACAAAATCCAAAACGGAAGGAAAACTATTCTGGATACGATCGTTACTTTTAATAACCTCGTCATGAGCTTCCCCGGTTAGTATTTCTGAATAACCTGGATACGAAAATAGCAAGTTATTTGTAGTTTTGACCTCGCTTTTTAGGTTTCGATTACCCGCGATAGAACCAAATTTAGTCATCCAGGTATTCCAGAAGAACGGCATGAGTTTTTCGCGTCGTTGCTTTTCGGTCGGCAAATTATACATCTGAAAAACTCGGGATTTCTCTGCTTCCTTATCGATTTGTTTAACCAATTCGCTATCTAGACCTCCAAAGATCTCTTGGTTTCTGGCTCCATCAAGGGTAATTAAGATTACATTTTGCATTTTTGTTTGAGCAAAGCTCGTCAGGGTTAGCAATAAAATAAATGTGATAGATAATGTAATTTGATTTTTCATAATTTAAGGTAAATAGCGAAAAGCGAAACTATTGTCGTTTCGCTTTTCGGACGTTTATTGGACTATCGACTAAAAGTCAAAGCGAAGCGAAATTTGTCCGGTTCTTGGAGAGCCTTCTCCGCCTCTGGTTCCTGTAACTATGCCAAACGCAGAACTGGTTATATTAGTATTCGGATCATTAAAATTAACGATGTTGAAAGCGTTGGTAAAAGATGCGTCAAACCGAAGTTTTGCCCGTTCGGTGACCTTGAAGGCTTTACCTAAGCCAAACGAAAATGTTGTTAATCCAGGTCCGATAAGAGTTCCAACTTTTGAGTTTCCGAATCGTCCGATCGGAGCAAACGAAGCACAACTGGTTCGAATTGCAAACGGCTGTCCAGGACAAGTAAACGCATTTCTATCGAAAAACTGAGCCGCCGTAGGATTCGACAAATTGCCGGTTGCTCCAGATACAAGATCCGGTCTTTGCGAACCAAGTCGGTTAGCTCCTGTTCCGGATGGATCACCTCCGCTGAATGTTGGCGTTAAGAATGCACCACTTTGGGTGACCATTATTCCGCTTAACTGCCATCCTCCAAAAGCCGCATCAAGAGCCTTCCCGGCGTTCTGACCGAAAGCTTTTCCGCGTCCAAACGGAAGTTCGTAAACAGCATTGGCAACCGCTCTATGACGGCGATTGAAAACAACCTCACCACGGTCGGATCCGCGGTCCAGCGAATTAGAGAGTCGGCCACCACCGTTTTCGTTCAAAAAGCCTGTGGGTGCCGGACCCGCTGCGTCCGATATGTTTTTCGAGAGAGTGTAAGCTCCATTGAACGTTAACCCATCGGCATATCGGCGAGTAACTTCAACCTGAAAGGCATTATAGGTACTTGTTCCACTTGTGTCACGACTAAATACCAGTCCAAAATTTGGAAACGGACGATCCGATAGCGGACGGCTTGAAAACGGAATCAAACTCGGTTGTGGTTGATTCAAATCTGGAGCAGTCGGTAAATTGACTCCACGATTTCCGATGTAGCTTATTCGCAACCCTAGATTCAATGGCAATTCCCTTTCAGCCGTCAAACTCCATTGCATGGTGTATGGATCTTTCAAGTCTGTTTGATTTGCAGTTCTAAATTCAAAGGTTCCAATTGACGCCACAACTTGCGATTGCCCAGCTGCTCTTGTGTTAGGGAAGGAATAAAATGGCAACCCATTAGTTGTACTCAAGGCGTTACCAAATAACCGTACGTCCGACTGAACAGTTCCGGTAAGCGAATAGAAATTCGATCCGTAGGTTGCGAAAGTAAAAACGCCAAATCCTCCGCGAATAACCGTTTTGTTATCGTCAAACGGTCGGTATGCAAATCCTATTCGAGGTCGGAAATTTTTTAAGTTGTTCCTGCGTAATCCTTCTGGAAATCCTGCGGACTCTGCTGATACAACCGGCGTACAACCCACTCCGGGATTATTTGATGGTCCAGTTAGTTGCCCAAACGGGCATGCGTTTATAGCTTGTAAAACGCTTGACGGAATTAGTCCGATTGCCGCCGAATTTGATGGAATTATTACACGCCCGGTTCTGCCAAAGTCGCGGTCGAAGTTTCCAATATTGAAGTTCGTATCAACAAAAGGTGGATAGTAATCCCATCTTAAACCAAGCTCAAGGGTTAATCTTTGGGAAATTCTATATGAATCTTGTGCGAATATTCCGTAATGTTTATTGGTACCCTCTACATCATTAGTGGTGACAGCTACTGCGGATGTAACGGGCACACCAATAAGGAAATCAGCAAATCCATTTCCGGTAAAGGTTCCATCAAAGTTAAAGGAGCCAGCATCATCGCCGCCAATAAAACCGAGTGTATCCTGGGTTCCGATTTTTTTGAAGTTTACGCCAAACTTCAGTGTGTGTCTTCCTACCACCCATGTTAAGTTGTTCGAAATTTGTAGGTTGCGAGAGTTAACGAAACTTCGGTCTGATCCAATTCCGGTAATTCCGCCCGATACTCCAACTGTCGTTAGCTGGTCGTCTTTCAAGTTTCCGAGACCAATTAAACCGAGTGAATTTACAAAAGCGACTTCATCAAGCGGCAAAACTGATTTCGCTTCGCGGAATGTATATCCAACTCGTAACTCGTTGAGGATATTTGATGTTACCCGCCAATTGTGCGAGATAACAAAATTACGATTCTTTTCGGTTGCGATTCTCGACGGCAAAAGCAGATTCTGTGGGCTTGTAGAATCAATATCCTTTTGGCTAAATCGTCCAAAAATTGACTGGTTTTTTGTGAGTTCAGCATCGATTCGAATGTCGAATTGATTCGAAGTAATCGGGGCTTGTCGGTTTTCTTCAAATATTCCCTGTGTGCCACCCGCAAGAACCGTCGGCGTGTTTGGGAGTGGGTAGAGCTCTAAAATACGTCGGGCAAACGGACTTATTAAGTTAGTCGGAACTAAATTTCCAGTAAAATTTTCATAGGTAAAAACTCCACCATTCGCTACAGGTGTAAAAGGATTTCGAATAGTAGTAGCTAATTGACCAGCCCTCGCGGATGCAGTTGGCACCGTGTTCCGAATTGTTCTTTGCTGTTTATAGTTTAAGCCTTCATACGCACCAAAAAAGAACAGCTTGTCTCTTATAATCGCTCCTCCTAAGCTGCCGCCAAATGTATTCCCATTCTTTAATGGCTTTGCGGCGAACGAAAATGGGTTACGAGAATCAAGAGCGTCGTTCTGGTGATACCAAAAGCCTGAACCTCGAAAACTATTGGTTCCGCCTTTTGTTGTTGTCGTAATATCTCCAAGCTGCGAAAATTCCGCATTGTTACCTACAGCTTGAACTTTCAGTTCAGAGATTGTTTCAGTTGATGGAAAATTTTCACGTAACGGACCATTACTACGAATGTTTACCGTAGAGATTCCGTCAACAGTGACTTCAGTCTGCCCAGGCAGCGAACCATTAATTTGAAAACCGAAATTATTATCGGTCTGAACTCCAGGGAGAAATGCGATCGTTGGGTAAGGGCTTGTTGAGGTTGATCCTCGATAGTTCGTTGGTAGCGAAAGTAATTGACCAGACTTCAGGGATGATGAGATTGTTTGGCTTTCGGTATTGATTACCGATTCACCACCCGCGATGTTTACAACTTCGTTTACCAGTCCGGGTTGCAATTCGATTTCAATCCTTAAAACCTCCCGAGCATTTAATATTGTGTTCGGTTTGGAAACCTCTTTGAATCCGTCTTTTTTAACAGTAATAACGTATATTCCTGCCTTTACACTTATGTTTCGCTCAAAAAAAAAGCGAGTTACAAGAAATGAGTTGAGTTGTTAAACTCAATCTATGATTGAACATCAAGTAGGAAGTTTGCAGGTTGAGAGAATCGATGACATACCATTATTGATTGCTATTTTATATCG
>JANOEF010000636.1:0-4421 GCA_031413075.1 Acidobacteriota bacterium
GGCTTTCAAACCTGGTTTAATAGTTTGGGAATTTCTTCGGAAAATCTGAAATTATACGAGCAAAATGCCAAAGAATTAGCTCATTATGCCGTCCGCACGGTGGATATTTTGTATCGTTTTTTCCCGGACAGAGAAGACCAGGATGCCCAATTTGATGAATTGATGGGAATTGCCAATCGGACAGACTTCGATTTGAAAACACATTCCAAAAAGCCCGAAGATGCTGAAGGCAAACGCATCAATCCGGATTCAACCGAAGACCTTTCATATTTTGATCCGACGACCAATGAGCGGTTTTATCCATTTGTAATTGAACCTGCCGTTGGCGTCAACCGCACACTGCTGGCGATTTTGATGGATGCTTACACCGAAAAGACCAATGACAAAGGCGAAGTTCGCGTCATTCTAAAATTAAAACCCGAACTCGCTCCGATCAAAGTTGCAGTTCTGCCGCTAGCCAAAAATAAACCTGAAATCGTTGCGCTTGCCAAACAACTCAAAAAGGATTTGTTGCCCGCAATGCGAACCATTTACGACGATACAGGCGGCATTGGTAAGCTCTACGCCCGTCAAGATGAGATCGGCACGCCTTTCTGTGTGACAGTTGACCACGAGTCGCTAGAGGACAACTCTGTAACTGTCCGTGACAGAGATACTTGGGAACAGGAACGCGTGAAAATTGTAGAATTGAAAGAATATCTGCAAAAGCGGTTAGGTTAAGGAGAAACAATTATGCTGACCACAATCGAAGCGGAAATTGATGTAAACGGAAAGATTACATTGCTTGAGCCGTTAAAAATTTCAAAGAAAAGCCGTGTTATTATCACCTTGCTGAATGATGAAACTCCGATAAATCAAGCGAAACCAATAAACGGACAGCCGAAAGCTGACGATAATCTGCAACTTGAATGGCTGAAAGCGAACCGTGATCAGTATGCGGGAAAATATATCGCTTTGGATGGTGATATTTTGGTCGCACAGGCTGAAACTTTGCAAGAAATTCGCAAACTGACAAAAGGCAAAAACAATCTTTTTATTGTCAAAGTTTTTGCCCAAGAAACTGTAGTTTCAGCAGGTTTGTAAATATGCCTTATCAACTTAATTTTGAAAAGCTAGTTTCGTTTGACATCAATCAAGACGGTATTTGGATTGATGTTGAAATAAAGTACTCAGATTCAAACGTCAAAATAAACGCCAAAATTGATACAGGTGCAACGTATTCCATTTTTGAAAGACATTTTGGAGAAGAATTAGGCTTGGAAATTGAAAGCGGAATGCGACAGCGATTTGGCACAGCCACCGGAAGTTTTTACGCCTATGGTTTCCGCGTAACCCTAACTGTGGCAGAAATTGAACTTGATTCGATGGTTTTCTTCGCTGAGGACGAAAGTTTCAGCAAAAATGTTTTAGGCAGAATTACTTGGCTAGAAAACTTAATTTTCGGTTTGGTTGACCAAGCAGGCAAAATTTATCTGAGCAAATATGAACCAGAATAATATTTCAATCTTGTGACTGTCCGTGACAGAGATACTTGGGAACAGGAACGCGTGAAAATTGTAGAATTGAAGGAATTTTTGCAAAAGCAGTTGAGTTGATTGTCTCTAAAATAAACATTTTGACCTCTTTTATCATTAACTTCTGCGATTAATATATGAGGACATATTTTATGCGTAAATTTATCTTTTTATTGATTTTGTTATTTCCGACGTTTGTTTTCGGACAAACCTTTGCCGGAAATTATCAGGCACGTTTTATCTCGTTAGATAGAAATGTCAGCCCGTTAGTAGAGTTTGAGGTTCGGTCGGATGGCGGAGTGGTCGGAAAAATCGTTGTCAGCCAGACAACCACGAATTTTCGAGGCAGCGTAGATTCTCTTGGTAATCTCGAAGCAACCAGCAATGAAAGTCTGACTACCTATACTTTGAAAGCGAACTTAAGTCAGATTGGAAAAATTACTTTAGCGAGCCGCGAGCAGGTAAATACGGGCGGCACACGGAGTTATTCTCAATCGAATATGCAGGGAAATCTTACCCGGGTTGAGAAAACTTCTGCACATAATTCTGCGATTCACAAAAATATTAGCGAATTGGTAATTGAACAGCCGAATCCATTCTTTGAAAAAACATTCACTACCGACTCGAACAAAGTTATCGTCGAAAAAAATGATTTCTTTCAGATTTATCATTTGCAAATGATGGGTGGTGCCGATAATACCGAACGCGGCTTCTATTTTTCGATTGCTCGACCGAAGGGGTCTGCACAAAAGTCCTGGAAAATTGATAATATTAGAGCTCTCAATTACGTCGAAAAGAACGAAAATTTTGAGAAAACTAACAGATTTCGCATAACTTATGAAATGTGGTTGAAAAACAGAGATAGTGCTTCAGGAGAAATCGAACTCTTATCGGAAAATAGTCGCCAAATGGTTTTTCGGATTGTAAATCTCAAAATTAAAAATGAGGCTAATGACGACACCGTAACTATCAATGGGCTCGTTTATGCTGAGATTTCTAAATGACAAAATCAAATTTGTTGACCTCTTTTATTTTCAAATTCTGCGATTATAAAAGAGGTCATTTTTTATGAACAAAATCATTTTTCTACTATTTTTAGTTTTCCCAACTTTTGCATTCGGGCAATCTTTTGAAGGCAATTATCGGGCAATTTTCTTCAATCCCTTTTCCGAACCGAAAACGATTATCACTGAATTTGAAGTTAACACTGATAATTCCATCAGCGGAAAAATCAAAATTGATACTACGATTAAAGCCTTTACGGGAACGCTCGATAAGAAAGGGAAGTTTGAAGCCGTTATCGAACAGGTCGGGAAGTTCACCTACAAACTCAAAGGGAAATTTGATAAAAACAATAAAATTTCGCTGGTTCAACGAAATCAAGTTGGTTCGGGAATGAATAAAAACGTTTCGGAAAGCTCGCTAGAAGGAACATTCGCCAAGTTTGTTAAACCTGCCGATAAAATTGAAACTACTTTTCCGCCTACACTGGTTGAACTAATTGACAGCGGCAAAAATTGGATTAAAATCCAGCATTCAAATCCTTTGTTTGGAACAGAATGGACGGAAATTTCGGCTGAAATATCTTTTGGCAGCTCGGCTAAAAATATGGCTGGTGTTAAAGCTGATTCAGCCGATTATTTTAACTTGGTTTTGAAATCAAAAACTGAAGGTCAACAACGACTCAGCATTTCTACACGCAACTATTCACAGACACAAAAATCGTGGAAAGCAGCAGATTTACGCTACATTTCGTATCGAGAAGAAAATGAATCAACCAGAAATTCATTTTCGGCAGGAGATACTATGCAAACCGATCCATTTTTTGCGGACGGAATTCTCGAAATTGTTAAGGAAACTGGGACGCAGATCATTTTTAAATTATCAAATTTCAAAATCAAGAGATTTGCGAAACAAGATTTTGTGGTGCTAAACGGTTTTATTTATGCAGACAAATAAGTTTCGAGTTCCAAACATTTGTAAAAATCCTTGAAAAAAGGGAACTCAGAGCTTTTTAGCCTTTCCCTTTATTGTTTTCTTTTTCGGCGCACTTTTCTGTGGCGGCAAAAGCGTAATTGATTCAAAAATCCTGTTGATCGAAGCTCTCACTTCGTCAACGCTTACCGATTCGGGAAAAGTCGTTCCAACCGACAAAATAACATCGCCCAACAAAACCGTTTGGTAAAAGGCTCGATTTGGAATGTCGCCGACGCCGTAACCATAATAAACAGTTGGAATTTTACGATTTGGCAAAATGTTGTCCATCAAACTATAAACAGTTACAAGGGTCAGAATATCTGAAACCAGGTTTAATTTCGTTTTCCAATCCCTTTCACGAGTCGCAATATGCCACGCCCGATGAGCCTTGAGAATTTCTTCATCTATTGAGAGTTTCTTTTTCCCAAGAAACAGAGAAGTTTTAATAAATTCGATTTCCACTCCATTGCGGTCCGTTTCGATCGTTAGGCTTCCGTTGTTATTTTCTCTGCCTGTCGGGTTTTTTCCTTCGACAAGTAGCGAAAAGTCTTGCGGCTGATTTCGATAAAAAATCGCCATTCCTTTTTCGGTCGTAATCGCCGAATAGCTTCCAGCGGGATTGGTTTGGGCGAAATTATCAGCCGATAAAATCGCCAACATCGAAAATAGTGTAATTGTTAAAAAGATTTGTTTCATATTATTTACAAGGGTTTGCAACCGTTCCGCCTAGTTCGATAATTTTTTTCTCATCGGCTTGAGCTAATGCCTTTTTGCCTTGTTGGCAATAAACCAATGCTCTCAGTCTAAATACTTCCAAAGATTTCGGGTCGAGTTCGATGGATTTGGAAAAATCGGCAATCGCTTCCGTGCTATTGTTTAGAATATCATAGAGGATTCCGCGAGGGTTGTAGTCGATTGGACTACGAGGAT
>JANOEF010000637.1:0-9031 GCA_031413075.1 Acidobacteriota bacterium
ACTATTTTCACACTTTTCTTTATTTTCAAAATGTCGTAAAACTTTTGCTGACCTGCTTAATTCTACTTTGTCAGTTTAACTTTTTAATCATTTAAGAAGTGGTTGGCTCTCGAGCGGGCATCCCTGGCTGCCAGATTGCACGGCAATCTGACTGAGTTTGACCCGGGCTCAAGCTGAAAATAACCACATATCTGACCATTTTAAGAGACTTTGCCAAAAATCAACTTGAATCTCATCAAACATCTTTCAAACGCTTTCGCGTTTGGCAGGCAGGGATGCCCGCGCTCCCAGCCACAAACTATTTATTTATCAATCTTGTTTTAATCTGACATAGTAGAACTAAAGTCAGGCATTAATAGCGACAAAACTATTTTCGTAAAGTTTTTTCGACGACCTCGGCAAACAATCCCGCACATTTTTCCATTGAGTAATGCTCGACGACCGTTTGCCTCGATTTTTCGCCGATTCTCTTTCGTAATTCGGCATCATTGACCAATTTTTCAATTGCTTTCAGCCAATCGTCCGAAGTCTTTGCCAAAAATCCGTTTTCGCCGTGCTGAATAACTTCACGATTCATTCCAATATCAGCGCAAACCGTTGGCACTCCTAAGGACATATAAAGTAAAACCTTCATCGAGCATTTCCCCAAAGACCATTCATCATCAGGCATCGGCATAATTCCAATATCAAAACTGGAAATTACCTCAACCTCGTTTTCCGGCGACCATTGATGCCAAACCACAGGAATATCAGGCAAATCGGGTGAACGGTTAGAATGAACATGAATTTCAACCGAAAACTTTTCCGTCATTTCTTTGAGTAGTGCGGCAAACATTTCCAGATGCGTTTGAGAAGTCGAACTCCCTGTCCATCCCACCACAATTTTTTCTTTTGGCTTTTTAGCGGCTGGTTGATAAATATTGGTATCTACGCTCGATGGAATAATCGTCACATTCGGATTTTGTTTCCGCGCATAATCCGCCAACCAGGCGTTTCCCACCGTCACCGCATTGCTCAAACGGCAAATCGAAGCAGTTTTCCACGAAAATTTTGCCCAACTGAAAAGTTTATTGGCTTCGTGAGTGTGAGTGAGAAAAATTGCATCGTCAAAGTCGAAGATTATAGGCACGCCTGACCATTTCAAATATTTTTCCAGCCAGGCGGGACCGATCATACTTGCCGCACGGTGCAGAAAAACAACATCGTAATTTCGGGCTTTTAATACTTGTCTGGTTCTCCGCAAATTTGCCTTTAAAAGTTGAATAGCCTTTGCCGTTACATGACCTTTTTCGTAAATCACTTCCCGCAACTTTTGGTCAGAAAAAGAATAGTAATCAATCGTTATATTCTTTTGCTTTAAGAACGGCTCCCACTGTTCAATTCTAAATCTTTGGCTCGGCGTAGTATCATACGGGTCAGGTAATAGAGCGCAGATTGAGATCTTTTTGGAATTTTCTGACATATTCAGCTGTTTTTGCATTTTTTGCATATAGCGAAATTTTCGGGCGAATGCCCCGCCAGCTTGCTGCAGAGTACGAAAATAACGAATTTTCAAATTACTCAAACACGAATTTGGCAAAAGTATTGTACCAATATCATTTACCGTTATAAACTAAGCACCAATGCACAATTAACAATGGACAATGGACAATGAAGAAAACCCTAAAACTAAAGTTACTCAACTATTTGCAAGCTTTTCTTTATTTTCAATAGGTCGCAAAACTTTTGCTGACCTGATTATGCAAAAGAAAGTTGGTGAATTCAACATGAATAAAAGTAGAATTAACTGGTAATTGGTAACTGTTATAACTCACCTGACGCAGAATGATTAAATATCCGGCTCTGCCGTCTGATGAGCGGAAAGTCTCAGACTTTCCGAACAGGTCTCCCCCCATTTTGAGGCTCGGCCTCCCTCTTGGGACGTTAAAAAAGGAGGCAGAGCCTCAGAAAAAGGGTCGGATAGACAATGGAAAGTCAGAGACTTTCCACTCATCGGTGGGCACAGCTCAAAAATCAACTTACTGTTCACTGGTTACTGCTTACTGCTTACTGGTTACTGCTTACTGCTTACTGCTTACTGCTTACTGCTAACAAGTATAAGATGATCTTAATCAATAAATTTTTGAAACCAAAGTTCAAGCATAAGAAGAGTCCATAGTTGCCAAACGTGGTCTTTTTCGCCCTTTATATGTTCACTTACTAATTTTTCAACCACTTCTTTTTTGAATATCCCGCGCCCGACAAATTTCTCAGAAAGCAGATTTTCCCGTAAATAATCTTTTAATTCGCCGCGCAACCAATGCGTGATCGGTACACCAAAACCCATTTTTCTGCGATAGATAACCTCTTTTGGAACCAACCGGCTGGCAACCTTTTTCAACAAAGATTTGTTTTCAGTTCCTTTTAGTTTGATGTTTTCCGGCAAACTTGCAGCAAATTCGATAACTTTATGATCCAGCAAGGGCGATCGCGCTTCGAGCGAATTAGCCATCGAAGCAATATCAACCTTGACCAGCAGATCATTAGGTAAATACGTCATCTGGTCGGCGAACATCGCGGCGTCAACGATTCCGGTGCCGTTTGATTTATTGAACCATTGTGTCAGAAATTGCGCTGAATCAGAGCCATTAACCTGAGCTTTGAAATCTTCAGTATAAAGAGTTTCTTTTGAAACCCGGTCAATCGCGCTGACCCACTTAAAATATCTTTCTACCTTTGGCAGACTTGCGGACTTCAAAAATCGCTTTAAGTCTCTTACCCGACTCCGTTTGAGTTCTGAAGTCGGAATCAGATTTACTGCATTTTCGATCAATCCTTTTCGTAAAATACCCGGAATCTTGTGATATTGCTCCGATAAACGCATCGCCAGATAGCGTTCATACCCGGCAAAACTCTCGTCACCGCCATCCCCATTGAGTGCTACGGTCACGTGTTTTCGAGTCTCATGCGAGACATAATAAGTCGGAATTGCGGATGAATCCGCGTATGGCTCGCCGTAATGTTCGACCAAAGTCGGCAAGATCTCGATCGCGTTTGGTTTAACGATGAATTCATGATGCTCGGCACCGACATGTTCCGCGACAATTTTGGCATATTTGAGTTCACTGAAATCTTCTTCTTCAAATCCGATTGAAAAGGTTTTAACAGGCTTTTCGCTAAATTCTGCCATCAGCGCAACTACGGTCGAAGAATCAACCCCGCCACTCAAAAAGGCACCGAGCGGAACTTCGGAGATCATGCGCATTTTGGTAGCTTCGCGCAGCAGGCGCAAGGTTTCCTCTTCTGCTTCTGCATCGGTAATTTTGATTTTTTTGTGAAAATCGGGGAGCCAATAGCGCTCAAGTTTTATCTCGCCATTTTTCCACAAAAGCCAATGAGCCGGCTCAAGCTTGCGGATTTCTTTGAATGCAGTTAGCGGTGCCGGAACGCAGAGATACGATAAATAATGATGAATCGCTTCAAAATCAATTTCGCGCGAAATTGAGGGGTGCTGCAGGAGTGCCTGAAATTCCGATCCGAAAATAAAGTCTCCATTTGGTTGAAGCGAATAGAGAAGCGGTTTTTTCCCAACCCGGTCGCGGGCGATAAACAGAGTTTTTTCAATTGTATCCCAGACCGCAAAAGCAAACATCCCCCTCAAATATTGGACACAATCCGCGCCGTATTTATCATAAAGGTGAATTATTACTTCGGTGTCTGAATTGGTATAAAACTTATCACCATCCGATTCCAGGTTGAGACGAAGTTCCTGATAATTATAAATTTCGCCATTAAACACAATGACTTTCGTTTTATCTTGATTGAAGATCGGTTGTTTTCCGCCGGAAAGGTCAATTATCGAGAGACGCCTCATCGCGAGCCCGACGTTTTGATGGTGGTAAAAACCATCTTCATCCGGACCTCGATGGAAAATCGCATGGTTCATTTGCTCTAAAATTGAGAGCTGGGCCGGCGATTTATCAAAATTTACAAATCCTACTATTCCACACATCTTGGTATCATTAGAAACTTAAAAAGAAATAGTATTATAACTCACTTTACGCAGATTGATTAAACTTACGGCTCTGCCGTCCTATGCCGCCTGATGCGCGGAAAGTCTCCGACTTTCCGAACAGTTACCTCCTAATTTTGCGGCTCTGCCTCCCTTTTAGACTTTGAAAGCGGAGGCAGAGCCTCAGAAAAGGGGGCTTAAATTCAGCGGTAGAAACAAATATTTTCTTAATCCTTTGTAATTAAAGAAAATTTGTTTTTTAATTTAAGAAATGGCTTTTCGTAAAAATGGTAACTTGTATAGGCAATTAATATGGACAAAATTAAAATTAAGGGTGTTTCAATCCAAATTACCTGCCAAAGTTGTGTGTTTACCTGAAGTTTTGAAGTAATTTGCATTATGATTAGTGTTGCTATTGTATGCAGACAATAAAGTCCATACGTATATTTGCCTAACTCCGAAAATATACGAATGTTTTTCATCTTAAAGAATGAATTCTTTGAAAAATTTTGCTCTAAAATTACCAAAGCAAATAATCCTGCAATCAAAGAGGTATCGAATACCTTAAGAATTGGGGTAAAAAATATTTGATGTCTGAAGAAGAAAATAAAAACTATTAACAAATAAATTAGTTTTATAAAATAAGGATTTAGATCTTCAAAGAATTTAACAAATTTCTCATTGGTAGCTGAATAATAAGCAATTAATCCACCAATTGCCAGATTTCCGACAAAAGCAAAAGTATGAAATTCCATTATAAACGCATCGCCCACAAAATTTGCTCTAAATATCCAAGATAAGACGATTACCAACCCAAAAATCCATTTATAAAACCGAACCGGAGTAATAAGTAAAATAAAGGGAATTGTAAGATAAAATTGCTCCTCAACTGACACCGACCACAGGATAGCTAACATTGAGGCATCCGGGTCGGCAGCATTATTTATAAAGTCAATATTACTAAGAAAAAACAGATAATAAATCGGATTTGCATTTTCATTTGGAATAACACCTATTAAGTTCTTCAAAAAAGGGAAAATCACGAACCCGAAAAAGACACAAAAGTAATATAAGGGAAAAATCCGCAAAATTCGCCTGATATAAAAACTTTTAACATCTATCTTTCCCGTTAATTTTTTTTCAGAAATCAGTAAATAAATGATCAAGAAACCACTCAGCACAAAGAAAAAATCTACCCCTAGATTGCCGTTTTTCGTCGTTCCTTTCAAAAATCTATAGGTTGGATTTTCTAAAATATAATCAAATTTTGTGCTGAAACTATGATGGTAAAAGACGCCTAAAAAAGCTAAAAAGCGCCATCCATCCAAGTTTGGAAAAAAAACCTTCATAAAAACCTCTGCTGAGCGTTACTTGCTTTCTACTTTTTCTGCTAAAAGCCTTTGGTAAAGTCTCCGATATCTTTCTCCGCCGACCTCTTCCAAATCAAATCTTTGTTTGGCGCTTTTTTTACATTTTTCTGCGGTTTCCTGCCGATTCTCAAGTAATATTTCTATTTTCCTTAGACTTTCACGATAGGAATCTGAACTAAATTCGTCAATCACGACCCCGGTTCCATCCTCAATAGTCATTTCTGCCGTATCACCAACTCCGCTATTGACGATTGCCGGAATTCCTACCGCGAAATATTCCGCGTTTTTAGTCGGTGATGAGGCTTGCTTTGAATAGCAGGGTTTAATAAACGATAGCGCAAAATCTGCACTGCTCAGATAAGAAGGCAATTCTTTGGGTGAAACTTTTGTAATTAGAAAATCGTCTTCTCCAAAACCTCGCTCTTTTAATAAACTCTTAATTTCCTGAGGGTTACTCTGCGTTAGAATCAAGGCAAAAACATCTTTATTTTCTTGCTTTGCAACACCCAAAAAATCCGCCGTTTCTTGAGTTAAATACCATCCTCCAAATGATCCAACATATACTATCACGCGCCGATTTTCGATATTTAACTTTTCTCTGAAAGCCCTTCGTGTCTCTTCATCAATTGCTTCAAATCTCTTCAAATCAACACAACAGGGAATTACTTCGACAGGTCTTCTGAACTTATCAAATCCGGTTTCTTTGCTTTCCGGAAACAAAATTTCACGACCCTTTTCCGTCAGCACCACAAATCCGTCTGACACTTTCAAAAGCCATTTCTCAACCCTCTTTACAGTTCGATAAATTATTCCGCCTTCTTTCCAGCGTCCGGCATCAGTATATTCTTCGGGGAAAAAACCACGTATATCAAAAAGTAATTTAGTCTTATTTAGGGTAAGTTTTTTGGCGATTGCACCCATTAGGGCCGGAACATGAACTCGGGCGTGAATAATATCAGGATTTTCCCGTCTGATGAACTTCCAGGTAAAAAATGCCCCGGCCAAAACGTCGTAAAACGTGGCGGGAACAGTTGGAGTCTTATGATAGGTCAAAAAATGCCAACTAATTCCTTCATCGGCAAGTTTTTGTTTTTCAATTTCGATGTCTTTTTCTGACCAATTTTCTTTCGGATTTGTTTCAAAGGTGAGAATTGACATCTTCATCCCACCATCACGTACTTGACGGATATAGGGCAAAACCTGAGTCTGGACCAAAGGTTCCCGTAATCCAAAATAACATATATAAAGTGAGTTTCCTTCGAGGATTTGGTTGCTGCTCATACAAACTATTCATTTAAATACAAATTTAGTAAAAAGATATCTTTAAGATAGAACCAAAAGTCTTTGTTTAATATTTCGTGGGTTTCGGCTTATCTAAAAATGGGATCCATCTAAAAACTGCCTAATTTGTCCTTCTTAAAAAGTTTTCGATAAGTATCATAGATAAACTTTAGTTTCTTCTCATCATTTGGATAATCCCAATACCATTTTGCCGGTAAATTTATGATTCTTTCAAATTCTTCCTGAGAGATTCCCAGTTTTTTCGAGATATATTGCTTTTCTTCTTCTACTTTGGAGAGATTATACGGCTTGTCTTTTAGTTGTTCGAGAGCCTCATCGCGACTGATTTCACCGATACAAATTTGAGAAGAAAGGGTAGCTCTTCGATAATCAATTCCGAATTTCTCATATAAATAATAGGATTGAATAAATCCAGTGTATTTTGACTCGTAATGTTTTCCCCCATAATATTTCCAATCTAATTCCTTTTTTAGAAATTCCATAGATTCTTGTTTTACGTAAGGCACATAGTTAAGCAAATAAATTATCTTTATCCCTTTTACCAGTTTGTAATACATTTCTTTTTTGAATCCAAAAGTTGGAAATTTTTTTAGTTTTACCTCGCCGAGGGTTTTCTGAATATAATTGAAATACTTCATATCCTTGGCGTCATAATGCCAACTCCGGGGAAGAATGCCTTCCGTTGCAAAATTCCCTCCGCTGATGACGTATTTAATGTTATGTTTAGCTGCAAAATAATGAGTTGCCGCAGGAATTGCCATATCTGTCGGTGTTTCAGCTTCAGGAACAGAAGCCTTTAAAAAAGAAAGTTGCAGATCTTTGAATTCTTCCCAATCCAAGACATAGCTTTCGTAATCAATCCCCAATTTCCCGGCAACATTTTTAATGTTCATTACTGCTTCTTCAGAATTCCAGCCATTATCCATATGAACTGCTAAAACGCGTAATCCACGCTGTTTAGCAATATATGCAGCATATGAGCTGTCAATTCCCCCGCTCAAACCGATAATGCAATCGTATTCGCTACGCTTTCCGGCAAGCTTCATATCTTCAACGATCCGATCCAAGGCTTTATCGCTTTCCGGGCCCAGATATTTATGTTTTGCCCGGTTATTTAAGAATTCTGTGCAATGATTACAATAACCATTTTCATCAAAAGTTATTTCCAAATCGGTTGTATCCATCACGCAACGATTACATTTTTGATAAGTTTTTGTCTTCATATATTTTTCTGAGGAAGAAATTTTCGTGAGGAAGAAATTTTCGTCCCGAAACCCGCTAGTCAAGCCGTAGCTGGGAAAAAAAGAAAAGTTTGCAAATGGTTGAGTAACTTTGGTTTTTGGGTTTTCTCCATTGTCCATTGGTGCTTATATAGTCTAAAAGGAAAAAGATCATTATTCAAAGTTTAATTCGTTTTTATCCGGATAATTAATCAACACTCCGCGTTTACTGCCTTGATAGACAAATAAACTGCCTGCCGCTAAAGCATTGGCATGACCATTTTGATAGACTTCTCTTAAATCTTCTTTTTTTCCGGCTCCGCCTAATGCCACCACCGGAACACTAACCGTGGTCGCAATGGATTTAATCAATTCTATATCATAGCCTTCCATTGTCCCATCCCTTTCAATAGATTGAATTATTAACTCGCCTACCCCATTTTTCTCCATCAGTTGAGCAAATTCTAGTGGGGTATATGATGTTGATTTACTTCCGCCTAAAACCCAGGTTCTCTGACCTCTCAACATCTTATGTTTGACATCCATACAGACCACAATGGTTGAAGAGCCGAAAGCATCCGAAGCTTCTCTAATAAAATCAGGATTTTGAGCGGCGTAGGAGTTAATTATAACTTTTTCGGCGCCGGTACTGAGGATATTTTTGATATCCTCTAAGGATTTAATTCCCCCACCCACTCCAAACGGCATATTTGCCTCTTCACCAACATTTTTTACAAAATCCAGAGAAATCAATCGATCGTTTTTCGATGCTTCAATATCTAAAAACACCAGTTCATCAGCCTTCAAATCATTAAAGATTCTGACCGCATTGATCGGGTCGCCGATGTATTTGTGATTTTTAAACTGAATTGATTTGACTAAAGCCAAATTTTTCAATAGTAAAACAGGTATAATTCTAGGTCGAAACATTATAGTTCAATAAAATTTTTGAGTAATTGGAGTCCAACCTCATGACTTTTCTCCGGATGATACTGAACACCAAATATATTGTCTTTTTCTATGGCTGATGGGTAAAGATACTCATATTCTGTTTCATTTAGAATATCTGATTGATGACTGGTTTTTAGATGATAAGAATGCACAAAATAAAATTCTTACAGTTCTGGGACTATATTCATCAAGACACT
>JANOEF010000638.1:0-17085 GCA_031413075.1 Acidobacteriota bacterium
TTTATTTTTACAGATTCGTAGAAATTTTCATGCTTTTGGCTTTTTTCTGTGTATTCTGCGTTTTTCTGCGGGCAATTTGGGTTTTAATTTCTTAAATTTTTATCTCCAACTGTTGCTATTAAATTGCAAACAGGTTCTATACAACTTGGTTCCATCGATGAGAAAAGATTTTATCGCTTTTTGTTTTTCACTCAACGATTCAGGAGCGTCGGCATCAGCCGAGGCGTGAGTGGTTACTCAACTTGAAACGCATCGCCTGACGGCGACGCTCCTGACACGATTTTGCGCCCTTTCGCGCCCTTTCGCGGGCAGTTCTGTCAGAAATTTATTTTGCGGGCGGGGTCAAATTACATTCGAGCTGCAAAACTACGGTAATAGTGTCCGACAAAACAGGAATTCCACTCGGCAAATTTCCGCCGTAATTGACACCAAAATCACGCCGATTGATTACGGTTTCGGCTGTTACACCCATTTTTGTGCCGCCGCGTTGGTCCTTGGCAAAACCGACAATATTAAACGGAAAGGTCACGGTTTTGGTAACACCTTTCATCGTCAGGTCTCCGGTCATCATCCATTGCTTTTTCTTCTTTTCGATGCGGGTGCTTTTGAACATCATTTCCGCAAATTTTTCGACCTCGAAAAAATCAGCGGTGCGCAGATGGTTGTCGCGTCCGGTATTTCCGGTATCAACACTTTTCATTTGCGCCGTAAATTCAATCGTGGATTTGGGAACATCTTTCGCGTTATAACTAATTGAGCCTTTGAAATCACGGAAATATCCGTGAACGTCAACTAAGCCCATATGTTTGACCCGAAAACCAACTGCGCTATGAGCCTTATCCAGACCATACATCCCGCTCATATCTTCGGTTTGTTCGGCCTCGAGCCAGAACTTTTCTTCAAAACTCAAACTCTTGGCGGTGGTGTTAAGTCCCCAAAAAACAACGGTTAAAGCAAGCGCCAAAACTGCGGTCAACGTAAACAATCTTAATTTCATTAACAAATCTCCTTTTATTTTCTCTTAATTTACCAGGTTTGGAATAAAATTGTAACTCAAAGTCATTCAACTATGTCGGCTCGAATCAAGATATAATCGGAATTTAAGAGAAATTTGAGATAGAATGAATTGGTCAGCCATCCAGGATTGGTTTTTAAGCCTCGGCGCAGATTACGGCGTCAATCCTTTTATTTTCGGCGCGATTTATCTTGGCGCAATTCCTTTCTTTTCGCTTTCGATCGGGTGGCTAATTAAGAATTACCGGAATCGGAAATCCATTATTTGGCCCGCGCTGTCGGCGATCTTCTTTTTTATCTTGGCCTACGTTTATTTGATTTTTGCCGGAAAAAATGTGCCGGTTTGGGTTTATGGCGCGGTCGTCTTATTGATTGTGATCGGCGTCTATGCGACCATTCAAAAGGTGCGAAAACAGATCAAGGACGATTGACAACTAAGCAGGTCAGCAAAAGTTTTGCGACATATTACAAATCAAGAAAAGTTTGCAAATAGTTGAGTAATCTTGGTTTTTGGATTTTCTTCATTGTCCATTGTTAATTGTTAATTGTGCATTGGTGCTTATTTATGTCTGAAACTTACGATTTGATTGTGATCGGCGGCGGTTCGGCCGGATTGGTGGCGGCGGGCGGTTCCGCCCTGCTTGGCGCAAGGGTCGCCCTGATCGAAAAAAACAAACTTGGCGGAGATTGTCTTTACACGGGGTGCGTGCCGTCAAAAAGTTTCATTCGTTCGGCAAAATTTGCGGCTGAAATTAAACGGGCGGAAAGTTTAGGCTTCAGCATTCCAAGTTCAGATTTTAAGGACGGCAAATTTTCGTCAATCACCGGGCGGGTTCAGCAAATAATTGAAGTTATCGAACATCACGATGCGCCCGAAGTTTTTGAAAAAATGGGGGTTGAAATAATTTTCGGAAGCGCTCAATTTATTTCGCCGAACCAAATCAAAGTTATTCATCGCGACGGTCAAACGCAAAATCTGAAAGCTCAACGGTTTTGTATTTCTACGGGTTCGCGTCCCTTGATCCCGCCCATCGAAGGATTACCTGAAACGGGTTTTATTACCAACGAAGAAGTTTTTCAGCTGACTGACCTGCCGCAAGATTTAGTTGTTTTAGGCGCGGGTGCAATCGGTCTCGAACTTGGGCAATCATTTGCCAGATTGGGGTCAAAGGTGACGATAGTTGAAATGGCCGAGCGCATTCTGATCAAAGAGGACGAAGAAGTTTCGGCTCTTTTGGAGAGTATTTTGCGGGACGAAGGTCTCGAAATCCTGACCCGAACAAAAGCCGTCAAAGCAAGTAAACTCTCCAATGGAAAAAAGGTTGTGACGGTTGAACGTGACGGCAAAACTCTTGAAATCATCGCGGATGAGATTTTTTGTGCCGTCGGCAGACAAGCTAATCTTGATGATTTGGGACTCGAAACAGCAGGCGTAAAATTTGATAAAAAGCAGATTTTTACCGATCAATATTTGCGTACTTCAAACAAACATATCTTTGCGGCGGGTGATGTGACAGGGCATTTTCAGTTCACCCATACGGCCGATTACGAAGCGCAACACGTTATTCAAAACGCTTTTTTATTTTACCCGTTAACCAAAAAAGTTGATTTTTCGGTCATCCCGTGGGCGACCTTTACCGAACCCGAAGTAGCCCGGGTTGGTTTAACCGAAGCGGAAGCAAAAATGGAATTTGGCCAAAAGGTCAAAACTTTTAAAGTTGAATTTGCCGACAATGACCGCGCTCAAGCCGAAAATGAAACCGGGGGATTTGCCAAAATCGTCACCCTCAAAGGCAAAAAAATCCTCGGCGCAACCATTGTCGGCAGTCACGCCGGCGAACTGATTCACGAATTTGTCCTGGCTATGCGACATCATTTAACTTTGTCAGATTTGAACAAAGCCATCCACGTTTATCCGACTCGGGCTAAGATCACCCAGGCTCTCGCCACCGAACAAACTCTGGAAACGCTCAAATCACCGCTGGTCCAAAAATGGTTTGCACGATATTTTCGAATTTGGCGATAAGTTCAGATGCTGTCAGCCAGATAAATTTCGACCCCGAAAACTAATCGCAGCTTAATTTACTTTGAGCATTCGACCATTTACACTTGATTTCATCTCCGACCGGAGATTTATTAACAGGTTATTATGGATAAAAATGAACTTATCAAACGGACGCAGGAAAACGAATTGATTAAATTTCTTGGGGTCAAGATCGAAGTTGTCGAACCGGGACGAACCGTTTTGACGATGGAAGTGACGCCCAAAGTGCATCAATATATCGGTATTATGAATGGCGGAGTTTCCTTGTTTTTATGTGAAACGGCGGCTTCGATCGGGGCGGTCGCGAGCGCAGATTTGACCAAATTTTCGCCGGTCGGAATCGAAATTAACGCCAACCATCTGCGCACCATCAGCAAAGGCAAAATAACTGTCGAGGCTAAACCAATCTATCCCGGACGGGCTCTAACGGTTTGGAATATTGAAATTACCAACGAAAGAGGAAAGTTGATCTGCACCTCGCGATGTTCGATCTTAATGCGAAAAGGTGCGGCTACTGCTCCTCAAAACTATGTTTGATAAACGCCGCTTCTCTCAAATAAACATTTAATTCGCAAATGTCTTTGACATAGTCTCCGATTCGTTCGAGGTGCTTGGCGACAAACAAAAGATGCGCGGCGCTGGTCGTGACCAACGGATTTTCAATCATAATTCGCAGTAATTCGCCGAAAACTCTTCTATAAGATTCGTCAATACTTTTGTCCTGCTTAATAATTTCACGCGAGGTCGCCGAGTCTTCGGAGGTAAAAGCATCCAGAGAATTTTTGAGCATCTCGCCGGCCATAATTGCCATCCGGGACAAATCAGGCAGAGGCTTTAATTCAGGCTCATCATTTAATATGATGGCGGCTTCGGCAATGTTTCCGGCATGATCGGCAATTCTTTCCAGAATCGGAGTAATTTTGGCGACCGAGATCACAAAACGCAAATCGTGTGCGGCCGGTTGTTGCAGAGCAAGTATTTCAATACTCAGCTGGTCAATTTCCAACTCCATCTGATTAATCAAATTGTCATCTTCGACCACTTTTTTCGCAAGTTCGGTGTTGCGTTCGGTCAAAGACTCCATGGCTCGATGCAACGCATTTTCGGTAGCTCCGCCCAAAAGTAAAAGTTTATCTCGCAAAAGTTCTAATCGCTGATCAATAATTCGATGTTCCATGTTTTTTGATTTCAGGTTTAAGATTCAAAATTTAAGATTGGCAACTGGCTTAATTCTAGATTCTGCTGCCCGAACCTTGAATTATATCACCCAAATCTTCCGGTAATGTAATCTTCTGTTAATTTTTCGTTCGGATTGGTGAACATTGTTTGCGTCGGATTTATCTCGATCAGTTTCCCGAGCATAAAAAATGCTGTTTGGTCCGAAACCCGTGCCGCCTGTTGCATATTATGCGTCACGATCACAATTGTATAATCTTTTTTTAATTCGACTACAAGTTCTTCGATTTTTTGGGTCGCAATCGGGTCAAGCGCAGAGGCGGGTTCATCCATTAAAACTACTTCGGGTTGAACCGCCAGAGCTCGGGCAATGCACAAACGCTGCTGTTGACCGCCCGACAAACCAAAAGCCGAGGTGCTCAAACGGTCTTTAACTTCGTTCCAGAGGGCCGCATCTCGGAGTGCCTTTTCTACTCGCCTGTCCATATCCGCTTTATTTTTGTGCAATCCATTAATCCGAATGCCGTAAGCGACGTTTTCAAAAATTGATTTCGGGAACGGATTCGACTTTTGAAATACCATCCCGACTTTGCGCCGGAGTGCGACCACATCGCTCCCTGCAGCATAAATATCCTGACCATCAATTAAAACTTTTCCATCGGCCCGGGTGCCCGGAATGGTGTCGTTCATTCGATTTAAAGTTCTCAGAAAGGTAGATTTTCCGCAACCCGACGGACCGATAAAGGCCATCACCCGGTTATTCGGAATTTCGAGCGAAATATCAAAAAGGGCTTGGGATTTACCGTAATAAAAATTTAAATTTGAAACGCTGATTTTGTTTTCCATGTGTAAAAATCTAATATTTCTTTCTCGTTAAATACCGCACTACGATGTTGATAACCAAAATTGATCCAACCAAAACCAACGTTGCCGCCCAGGCCAGTTTATGTTCGACATCAAAAGGCCCGGTCGCATAATTAAAAATCTGAACGGTCAACGAAGCCATCGGTTGGTCATAATAATAATTGTAAAAACGGCTATTGAGCGCGGTGAACAAAAGCGGCGCCGTCTCGCCCGTGATGCGGGCAATGGCCAACATCGCCCCTGTCGCGATTCCGGTCGAAGCCGCCGGCAAAACAATATTCCAGGTTACCCGCCATTGCGGGGCGCCGAGTGCCAACGCACCTTCGCGCATCGAATTTGGCACCAGCAAAATCATTTCTTCGGTCGTTCGAGCTACAATCGGAATCATGATGATCGCCAGAGCTAGTCCGCCGGCAAGTCCGGATTGCCTGCCCATCGGCAAGACAACCAGTGTATAAATAAAAATTCCGATAATAATGGACGGAATTCCAATTAATGTATCCGCCACAAAACGAATTGTGGTACCAAACCAATTCTTGCCGAACTCGGCCAGATAGACGCCCGCGCCAATCCCAATCGGTAAACCGATGGCGGAGGCTATCAAGGTCATCATTACTGAACCGACGATGGCATTGCCAATTCCACCGCCTTCGCCAACCGGTTTCGGGGTATCTATTAAAAATTGCAAACTCAGCGAAGAAAGTCCGCGCACCCCGATATAAGAAAGGATTATTAATAAAACCGCAATCGCAAAAACAGCACAGGCGGCTGTCAATCCCGTCATCAGACTGCTGACAAATTTTCTTCGACGATGAAATTGTGAAAGTTTTTCTGACATTTTTTACGCGTGTTTCGCCGTTCCGGATCCTTTTGCCACTCGCATCACCAACAATTTGGCTAAACCATTAACTACAAATGTCACTAAAAATAAAACCAGCCCCATTTCAATCAATGCACTCAAATAAAGTTCTTCGGTGGCGTCGGCAAAATTTGCCGCTAAAACCGAGGCGATGGTATAAGCTGGCTCAAAAAGTGACGCGCTGATTTGAGGCGAATTTCCGATGACCATCGTCACCGCCATCGTTTCGCCGAGCGCCCGACCTAAACCCAAAACGACTGCCCCGGCAATTCCGGAAGCGGCATTTCCTAAAACAATTTTGGTGGTTTCCCACTTAGTTGCCCCAAGCGCCAAAGCGGCTTCACGCTGCGTGGTCGGAACAGCTTCCAGCACATCGCGGACAACGGCCGTAATAATCGGCGTGATCATCAGAGCCAGAATAATTCCGCCGGTCAACATCCCGATTCCGGTCAAACGCCCCTGAAAAAGCGGAAGCCAGCCAAAATATGTTTCTAAAAACACGCCGAGGTACTCACGAACAAACGGTGCCAGCACAAAAATTCCCCACAATCCATAAACTACTGATGGAATCGCCGCCAGCAGTTCGACCATAAAACCGATCGGAGTTGCTACTTTTTTCGGAGCCTGTTCAACCAGGAAAATGGCGATGCCGAGCGAGATGGGGACAGAGATAATGAGGGCAATGAGGGATGAAACAATAGTTCCGTAAATAAATGGTAAAGCACCGAACTTGTTTTGAGCCGGGACCCATTCGCGTCCGGTCAAAAAACCGATTCCGTCTGATTGAAGTGTCGGCAGCGAATTCAAGACCATTTTGCCGATGATCGCCACCACGATTACCAAAATAATCGAAGCCATAATCAACAAAATAGCATGAAAAACTTTGTCGCCGAGTGTTCCCGTTTGTGCCATAAAGGAAAATTTGATTTTCGGAGCTCCGCCTCAATGTAATTTCGATTGACTGAAACTACCCCAGTACGAAGCTCCGAACTTTACTAAATTACCAACCCTATTGCCTTAAAGGTTTACCGTCCGCGGTCAACGAATTTATCTTTGTCTCGACCTTTTTCACTAATTCAGCCGGTAGTGGTGCATAGTGCAGATCTTTGAGGAATTTTTCGCCGTCATGTATGGCCCACCATAAAAAATCGGCTAATATTTTCCCTTTTGCCGCATCTTTTTGATTTTTGTAAGCCAGAACATAAACCAATCCGGCAATCGGATATGAATCTTTGCCCTCGGCATTGGTAATTTCAAAACGCAGATCTTCCGGCATTTTAGCAATCATCCCGGCAGCGGCTTTGGAAACGCTGTCACCGTTTGGTTCTACAAAAGTTCCGGCACTATTTTTAATCAAAGCCGTCGGTAAATTATTGGCTTTGGCAAAAGTCAATTCGACATAACCGATTGAATTCGGAGTTTGTTTGACCTGCCCCATCACGCCTTCGTTACCTTTTCCGCCCACTCCAACGCCTGGCGGTAATTGCGGATTCTTGGTTCGTCCGATTTTTTCTTTCCATTCAGGAACGGTTTTTGACAGGTAATCGGTAAAAATATCCGACGTTCCGCTCCCGTCAGCCCGATAAACCGGCAAAATATCAGTATCCGGAAGCTGGACTTCGGTATTTTCCTTTTTGATCTTTTCGTCGTTCCATTTTTTAATTTTGCCCAGATAAATATCGGCCACCAGTTCAGGTGTCAGTTTCAAAGGTGTCTTGACGCTTTCCAAGTTATAAGTTAAGACAACCGCCCCCAAAACTACCGGAATATGCACAATCTCGCCGCCTGTGGCGGCTTTTAGTTCATCGTCTTTCATGGCCGCGTCGGAAGCCCCAAACTCGGAAGTTTGATTTTGAATGGCTTTGATTCCGGCCCCTGACCCGCCACCCTGGTAATCAATTTTACTGGTTGCATTTATTTTGCCGTATTCGCTGGTCCATTTGTCCATTATTGGTTTAACAAAGGTCGAACCTGCGCCTTGTAAATTTGAAGTGCCACTCTGTGTCGCGGTATTTTTTTGTCCGACGGATTGACCGCTGCAGGCCAAGCCTACGACCGCCATGGCAAATAAAAATACACTAATAGCTTTTTGATATTTCATCTAATTCAAAATCTCCTAAATCTTTTCTAAATAGTTGTTTGTAAAATTTGTTTATAAAATTTCCTGCATTTACCAAATCATCATACTAATCGGAAAAGTAAAATTTATTTTTTTTTGCCACAAAATTAACACTTTTGTAACATCAATTTGACATTTTTAAGCTACGATTTAATCATTCAGTTATAACCTTGGTTTGTTGGAAAAGTTTTTCGGTTCTAAACAAAATAGAATTATGAATTTATTTAGCGATTTAAGTAGTGAATTAGCGATAGCGATTCTGGTGGACAAAAAATATTCGGAAAAAGTAAATTCAACCGATGCCCTGAGGTTGATTGACCGGATTTGTGATATTTTACAGCCGATTTCAGACAGTCAAGATATAACAAATATTTTGCCTCAAATCCGGGAAGTAACTGCCGCTAACCATTAAGATGGTCTCATCCAACACTTAACTCCAGACTTTTTTTGTCTGCGGGACGTTATATCTTTCTGATTTCCCCGGACTCAGCCCTCTCCCTTAAGTTAAAGCAAACTCCAACGCTAAATTCTTTCATCCAAGTCAAGACTTTTTTGGTCGTTTGATTGCGTATCTATAAAATATTGAATAGACTGTAAATCAAAGGAAATAAGACCATCAATTTAATTTCTTGTGGAGGGAAAATGAAAAGATTTAGCCTAAATAATCTGGCCTTGACCGTTTTGGGTAGTTTGATTCTGTCTTTGGCGGCATTCGGACAAACCAGAGTTGAAATGCCAAAAAATAAAAAGAAAATCGAAGAAGATATGAAAATCGGACGCCAAACCGCAGCTCAGATTGACCGAACTTTTCCGATGATTACTGAACGAAATTCGGAAGCTTATATCAATGAGGTTGGCCGACGTTTGGTTTATGCCATTCCGTCGCAATTTCAACAATCTCAGTTTAATTGTCAATTCAAAATCGTTAATGCCCGTGATATCAATGCTTTTGCGTTGCCGGCCTGTTACCTTTATGTCAATCGCGGCATGATCGAAGCGGCTCGTAACGAAGGTGAAATGGCGGGTGTTATGGCGCATGAAATAAGTCATGCCATGCTCCGGCACGGAACCGCCAGCGGCCCCGGCCTTTTAACTCAAATCGGTGCTATCGGAGCAATTTTCGGAGGCGCCATCGTGGGTGCTCCTGAGCTTGGTCAAGTGGCCGCCGCCGGGTTGATCACTCCTTACAGTCGAAGATTTGAAAGTCAAGCCGACATCCTCGGTGCCCAGATTTTGGCGCGGGCCGGGTATGATCCCCGCGATTTGGCTAATATGTTCCAAACCATCGCCAAAGAAAGTGAAGGCGGCCGAATGCCCGAATGGATCAGTTCCCACCCCGATCCAGGCAATCGCTACAACACCATCAATAAAGAAGCCTCGATGCTTCAGGTTTCATCCAACCCGATCAAATTCACCCAAGGTTTCCAGAGAACTCAAAACTATCTGCGTGGTCTGCCTCGCGCCCAAACGATGGAAGAAATAGAAAAGGCCGCGCAAGGACAACAACCGGGTGGCGGGCAAAACCCAACGGCAGGCGGGAAATATCAGACTAATGTTCCCTACCCGTCGACAAGTCTAAGGAATTACACCAATGGCGGACTTTCGGTCAATGTCCCGAATAACTGGCGTGAATTTACCGAACAGGATCAAAATTCTGTCCAGCTTACTTTTTCGCCCGATGGCGCATATGGAGATAACGGAATAACGCATGGAGCGCTGATCGGTGTCCAAAAAGGGAATGGCGGAAATCTGCAACAGGAATTTGATAGTTACGTCCAAGCCGTTTTGCAAGGCAATTCGTATTTGCAAGCTCAGGGCAATTATTCAAACACCACGCTTAACAACCGAAATGGTCTAGCCATCGTTCTGCGCGGACGTTCACCGGTAACGGGCAGAAACGAACTTGCCACAGTTTATGGAACACAAACCAACAACGGCAGTCTGTTTTATATTGTCACGGTGGTTCCTGAGGATCAAGCTAATTCATATCAGTCGGCGTTTCGTAACATGCTTCGTTCGCTTCGGCTGAACGGATAAACAAGTTGTTAATTCAAACTCGGAACAGTCTAGGCTAAAAAGCCAACTGAAGCGAGATTTCGTAACTTAATTTCAAATCAATTCAAAGGCTAAACCAAACGCCCTCCTAAGTTTAGCCCTTCAATTGAATTAAATTGGCGGAGAAAAAAATGAAAAAAATAATTATTTCAATCTGTGTGATTATTCTTTTGGCAGGGCTTTCAGTTTCGGCTCAATACGTTCAATCACTCGGGCAATGTAACCGCACTACCCTGAGTCCGATTCAATGTGGTTATTACGAAGAGGGTTATCAGGACGGCGTTAATGACGCTCAAAACAATCGTGCAAATGATTATAAACGCTATCGCAATAAACTCGATGGCGACAAATACGAAAATTTTTATCGGCAAGGATATGATGCCGGTTATTCCAACATCAAACCCTATCAGCGGTGGGATAAAGACCAACGTGATTCCTATGACGACGGATTCCAGGACGGCGAGAATGACAAACGCCGCAACATCAGCCGTCTGGCGGAACGCTACGACGGTCAATACAACAAAACTTTTGAAGCATTTTATAAACAGGGTTATTACGATGGATTTGATGGCAAAACCCGTCAATACGATACACCGCTTGGTGGAATGCAGCCCACTTATCCGACCTATCCGACCAATCCGGTTTATCCAACTTACCCGAATAGTGCGGCGGGAACAGCTTCTGGCACTGTCTTCTGGAGTGGACGGGTGGATGACCGGGTCAACGTTGTGATTCAGGGGAGCGAGGTCAGAACTCAAATCATTAGCGGAACCAGTGGTTATGCCACCCAACAAACTATCAATGGAGTATTGCCGCGTCGTCCCTCCGTCATTTCGGTCAATAAAACCGACGGACGCGGAAATGTTTTCGTGACTCAACAACCGAGTCGTGATAACGGCTTTACCGCAATTATTCAGATATTCGATTCTAAACGCGGAACAGATGATTACAGTTTGCAAATTTCCTGGCAATCAAATGCTCCTGTCGAAGAACCTTATCAAGCCGGTAAGGTCACCTGGCGCGGACGGGTTGACCAAACTGCTAACATCATCGTTGCCGGAAGTTCTGTCCAAACGCAGGATGCATCAGCCACCGGTCTTTCTAATGTTACACATACCATCAGCGGATATCTCGCTCGGCGGCCGGGTTCGGTAACAGTTAGAAAAAATAAAGGACGGGGCACGGTGACGGTTTACCAACAACCGAGTACCGAAAACGATTTTGTCGCCATCATTCAGATTTTTGATGCTGATAAAGGAAGTGGTGAGTATGAAATTGAAATAAGCTGGTAGGCAGATAGTTCCAGATTTCAGATTCCAAATTAAGTCGAAGGTCAAAATTGGCCTTCGGCTTTTTTATTTTACCTGTTCAACTGCACAGCCCACATTTTTACCGGAGACAAAACAATCCGTTTGATAACCCCAGAAGGCGGTTGCACCACATTTTGGATTACGGGTAAAATTTCCGCTTCCATCTTCATTACTAACTCTTATTTTGACCGGCTTATTGCACAAAACCCCCTTGAAATAAGCAATTCCTGCGCTATTTGTAGAAGCAGACAGAATTTTTCCATTCGCTTGAATTGTAATGCTTCCGCCAGAAATCGGGTAATTACCGTTTTTCCCTAAAGTAGTAAATTTAACTTGCAGCTCAACCGTCGAACTTTCAGCCGGAGCAGTTGATGAATTTACCGCGGAATTGACGGCGGAGTTTTTTGAAGTGTTTTCTGTCTGAGAATTGCCCGAAACAATCTGATTAGCGTTACTTCCGTTTGCAGATTTTTTATCGGATTTAGCTTTTTCCAACTGATTTGAAGCAGGCAACCTGTGTGAATAATTTGTTTTTGAGTCAGGAGCAGTTTTTTGAGTTGAATTTGCTGATGGGTTTGAGGAAATTTCGTTCGTAGTTTGACGATTTGCCAGCCACCAGATGCCGCCTCCAACGATGCTGACGACACCCAAAGTTCCTAAAATTCTGAGGAGCGTTTTTTGTAAAGAGTTTGATTTTTGCGGCGAAACCGAATGAGGCAAAACAGGTTGTGAAAACAAATCTGTGATCGTATTTTGATTTGGCAAGGGCGTTTGTTTCGGCGAAAGTACAGTTGGCGAAGTCTGATTGACTACCACATCATCCTTAAAACTAAATGTTGCTACTTGCTCTTCGGCAACAAACACTTCTAAAGCGGTGCCGTCATCCAAGCAAAAATTTTGTGCATTGTCATATTTCCGGCGGCAAACAGGACAAAATTTCATAAATTTTCTCCTTCATTTTTTCCCCCTATCTTTTCAAAGATTGTCCGATATATCAACATATTTTTTTCTTCGACGGCCTTTTCACGCTCGGTTTTGACAGGAAATGGATTTTCTTTAACTTTAATTTCCCGCACAGCTTTATTTTCACAAAACAATTCAAACATCTCTTCTGACAAAAATTCTATATCTGTTTGCACCAAAATTCGGCCTCGGTGAGCCAGTTTTTCAACTACTGTTTCAACTAATTCACGATTGACCATGCGCCGTTTAGCGTGTTTTTTCTTAAACCACGGGTCTGGAAATTGAATGGTTACTGTTTGCAATAACCCCTCAGGAAACTTTTCCAACAGTTTATTTAAAGCAATCATGGCATTACAAAATTCGTAATGCAGGTTATCTAATTTTGCTTCTTGCGCCAAACGATTTGCCTCAGTTACCAGCGGTTCGCGGATTTCTACCCCGAGAAAATTTGTTGTCCTGACGATTTCTGCCATTTTAAGCAAAAACCGGCCTCTCGCACAACCTATGTCCAGGTGAATCGGGAGACATGGATTTGCAAAAATTTTCTCAATTTCTATCGGTTTCGGGGTAAAACGATAATAGGGAGCAAGTGGATTAACGTGCTGATGAACTCTGACTCTTGGCATTTTTAGAACTTAATTTTTTGTAAGATGAGTAAAATACTGAAAATTGCGGTAAAAACATATACTCCCATCGCAATCATCCCGAGGAAATCGGCGACTGCGCCAACTTTGCGCGGATCTTTGTCCAAACTTTTTGGAATCTGGAGAAAGCCATAAATAACCCCTACTGCCAGACCGCCCAGATGTCCGAAGTTGTCCACAATTTGATATGCGACCAATCCGAAGGCGACAATAAAACCGATATTTATCAGCATACTCCGCAAAAAATCAGGCGGCATTTGTTGTTTTCGGCGATAACCCAAAATGGCGGCATATCCGATGATTCCCATAATTCCGCCGGACGCCCCAACCGAAGTTGTGTCAGGCATAAAATACAAGCTAAAGACTGCTCCGACAATTATTGCCAATACAAAAACGATTGCCAGATGTGCGCGATTAGATAAATACTCAACCGTTGTCCCAAGCCCGTACAGCGCCTGCCCGTTGAAATAGATATGCAAAAATCCACCATGCAAGGTTCCAACTGTCAGAAGGCGCCAAAATTCGCCCTGCCACACGGCCGGTTTAACCAATCCCGCTAATTGAACAGATTGAGCCAGTTCATCCGGTTTTGGATTTTCTGCATCAATCATTACCTGGACGATATAGACGGCCACCACGGCAATGACTAAAATATAAGTGTAATAAGGAGTTATCTTCCGGGATTGTTGCAAATACTGGATCGCCTCGGGGGTTGGGATGACATCATCCAGAGTGAGATTTTTAGCATAATATAATCCCCAAATTCCTCCGATGAGAGCAAAAAACCCGAGTATAAAAATAATACTTCGAAAGAGAATCGAAAAATCCGCCTTTAATCCAATGAGCCAAAAAAGTACCAGCCAACCTACATGGACAATGACTAAAAACCCGCCGATTCCAATTGCCCAGCGTGAATTTTTTCGAATTCCTTCTTGGCGGGTGGCTAAATATTCCTGGGGCGTTTGTTGCGGACTTTCGCTTTCAGAGTTTTCGTTTTGTAAATCCATTTAGATTTTAGAGTTCCTGTTCGGTGATTTTGAGTTTTTTTGTCTCATCTGCGTCTTCCGACCCAATTCTTTACATCGCCATTCCGCCGTCAGCTTGAATGACTTGTCCGGTGATATACTTGGCTGAGTCCGATAGCAGAAAACAAATAATTTCTGCAACTTCCCCTACATTTCCAAAACGTTTGAGTGGAATCATTTCTAGCAATTTGGCTTGGTATTCTTCATTGAGTGCCCCCGCCATATCAGTCTCGATCAATCCGAGCGCCAGAGCATTGACCGTAATATTACGGCTTGCGACTTCTTTGGCCAAGGCTTTGGTCAACCCGATCATTCCGGCCTTCGAGGCTGAATAGTTCGATTGACCGAGCATTCCGACCACCCCGCTGATCGAGGAAATATTCAAAATTACCCCTCCGGTTTCGTTTTTCATCATCGGACGCATGACCGCTTTAGAAAAGTTCCAGGCTCCTTTCAGATTTGTATCAATTACTGAATCCCAATCGTCTTCTTTCATCCTTAAAATTAAACCATCCCGGGTAATTCCGGCATTGTTGACCAAAAAATTAACTGTTCCCAGTTCGACGATCGCTTCTTTGACAAACTCAGCTGAGGCTTCCGTCTTTGCCACGTCGCATTGTTTGGCAAAGGCTTTGACACCTAATTCGACCAATTCCGCTTTTAATGTCTCAGCTTCTTCGACGCTTCGGGCATAATTAAACGCGATGTGACAGCCACGCTTGGCTAATTCAATAGCCAATGCCCGTCCGATTCCGCGAGTGGCACCGGTGATGATTGCCGATTTTCCTTCAAATTGTTTTTCGCTCAAAATTATCTTCTCCCATAATAGGCTCCGTTCGGAGCGAGATGTTTGTAGCTAAAGTTTATCAAAAATCGTCAAGTTTAGTTAGTAAACAGACCTTTAATCTCTTTCTTCGCCCTCGACAGTTTTTGAATCCACTTTTTTCTTGCTTTGAGAATGCGTATTTTATGCTTTTTCTTTGTCCTGGTCTCGAAAAAAAAGGCCGTCAGTTTTCTTCACTAACAGCCTTTTTTTAATTTTACTTGGTGAAATTGTTTTAATCTTCGATGGTAAATTTGGCGAACGGCTCAATTAATTGGTTATTTACTTTATCCTGAATTTTTATTTTCAATTCGTAGTCGCCTTTTTTCAACTCAGTAGTCGGCAATAATCGAGCCAGCGTCAAACGTTGACCCGACTCGCTGAGCCCCGTCCAATCTTCAGTATATTTGGTGATTTCTTGACCGTCTTTAAGTAAAATATACTCGACTTCTGCCGCCGGTTTGAGCGTTGTCTGATCTATTCCGGCATTATAAATTTGCAGATAAATTCCGACTTCCTGACCTTTTTTAAATTTGGCGGACAGATTGGGGACCACTTTTTTATCCCCGATCACAAAACTCTCTCCGATATTTTTTTCGGTGGTTTGAAAGAGCCGCGAAGCTAGAATCAGAGATGAAGCAGCCAGTTTGTGAGGTTCGTATTTAGGTACGGTAAAACCAATGTTTTTAACACCATACTTACCGGTTTCGGTGTCACGAACCGCGACTCTTACCTTGTAAGTTCCGCCTGGTGCGAGCGCAAGAGCTTTTTGATAGATTGATTTTCTTTCTTTCAACTGGGCCAGTTCTTCGGCGGTGGTACTGGTCAACACCGAATCTTCAAAAATTCCCGAGCGTTTACCTGATACGGCCGTTACTCTCCCAAAAATATTCATCCGGGCGGTCTGCATTCCACCATTATCTCTGAAAGTTAATTCCTGATTATCCGCCTGAATGGTAAATGCCGTGATCACTCGCTCATCCGATTGACGAAAGAAATCAACCTTTAGTTCAAAATTGATCAAATCTTCATTCAAAACCAAGGGTCCGGTTTCTTTGGTGATGCCGTCGAGGATAATATCTTTTGGTTGTGGTGGGGTCGAAAGAGCTGCGGCGACCCGTAAACGCTCGAACATTGAGTCCTGGGCACGTTGATAGTTATTGTTATTTCCGGTAATCCTATCCGCTCTGGTTTCTAAATTAAGCTGTTCGGCCAGAGTCAACCCTGCCCCCGGTACCATCAATAAAGCATCTTTTTCATTGGCGTTACGGGCCAAACGATACTCGCCGGTTCCGCTCGGGTCAACAAATTCAATTTCCAGTCCGTCACCGACATTATCAAGATGCCGGTAAAACCAGATTTCAAATGGATAAGTAGTGGTCGAACCGCCGCCTTCATAACTCGGACGATTATAACTCCCGCCCGACGGGTGTGATTCGATTGAATCCGGTTTACCAAAAGTAATGTGGATTCGCCCCCGATCAGTTCTCCATCCCGGGATCCCCGAAGTAAATTTTTCGTTCGCATATTGAATCCGTTCGTAATATTCCTCACGGTATTCATTTTCTTCGGTATCGGGGTTGGGGTCGCGTTTATTCCAAAAAATACTGATAAAATTTTCGCGCTCCTCATTGCTTCCTAACAAATCAAAGACTCTTTTTTCATCCGCAGTTATGATGTAACCCACATCATTCAGCCAATCTTTAAAAACCCTATCTATATTTTTCTCTTTTTTAAGATTAATTGGCTTTTCAGCTGGTGGTTGTGCCGTCACGAAAACAAAACTAATTAGTCCAACTATAACTAACAAAATTAATTTTAAAGACTTTTTCATGACCGCAC
Organism: Acidobacteriota bacterium; assembly: GCA_031413075.1. Lineage (GTDB taxonomy): Bacteria > Acidobacteriota > Blastocatellia > Pyrinomonadales > Pyrinomonadaceae > JAIBCC01. The sequence continues at coordinate 16,739 of JANOEF010000638.1, forward strand.
ACCTCTTTTATTCGATTGAGAATTTGCCTGATGGCTCCAGCGTTTGATTGTTGACCCGGTCGCGAATTTTAATTTTCAAATCGTAGTCTCCCGGTGTCAGTTGTGCGGTTTGCAGCAATCGCGCCAATGTCAGGCGTTGACCGGCGTCGCTCAGACCTGACCAGTCTTCGGTTTGTCTCATCAACTCTTTTCCGTCTTTCAGCAACACATACTCGACATCAACCGACGGCCGCAGGGTTGTCTGGTCAATCCCGGCATTATAGACCTGCATATAGATTCCGACGTCCTGTCCCTTTTTGTATTTGCCGGCCAGGTTCGGGATAACTTTTTTATCTCCGATAATGAAC
>JANOEF010000639.1:0-20493 GCA_031413075.1 Acidobacteriota bacterium
GGATTTCGATAAACTCCGGGGTCATACCGTCCTTCGGTTCCAGTTTTGGCGGCTGATATTTTCGCGCAGCTTCCCTGATAATCTTTTTCGGTATATAAGAAAACTTCATAGTCAGTAGGCTCACCTGAACAAGCTCCGCCAGGCTTTGATTCACTTGCCTTCGATGCTTCACTATTGGTATTTGCTTTCGGGGCTTCGCTATTTGCACTTGGTGCCGCATTAGTCGGTGCCGCATTAGTCGGTGCCGCATTTGTGGCATTTTTTACCGGTTCAGCAGGCTGTCCACAGCCCGACATAAAAAGGGCAAATAAGCCGAGAATCATCAATAATTTGACGATTCGATTGGTTGAACTTTTTGTTCGTAATGTTTTGTTCATAATTTTTAATCTTTAACTTTCGTTAATCTCCTGGATTTTTTTCTAAATCTCGTAATTTAACACTGCCGCTGACGAACTCAGGCAAATCATCAATGCACCCGCTTCCGATTCGGTAAAATGTGCCGCGTCCGTTTCGACAATCTGAAAAATGTAACTTTGTTTGATGCCCAACATAACAACAGCTTGCGCGGTCGTCAAGATCGGTTCTCCACATTCCGGCGGACAAACAAAACAGATTTTCGTCCGAATAAATTTGCGGTCGTTGTGGACAACTTTTCACACCATTTCATAAAATAACTCAAATCACCGAGCGATTGAAACCGTTAGCGTGAACTTTGTTGCTTTTTTGCCATCGTTCACAATGAAAATTTCGTTATCGCCATTTTCCGTAACACGCGCAAGTGATGTTCCGTTTCCGGATCCCTCGGGGTCACTAAAACCAACATTTCCGTTGCCCGAACTAATGTTTGCTCTTAAGTTTTGACCGCTTTTTGCTGTCAGAACAAAGATTCGTCTCGCGCCGGGAGCGAGATTGCCGGAAACACTCGCTGACGTGCTGCCACGACGAAAGCTAATGCGTGTTTGAGAAAATACCTCGGAACCAAATAGCAATGAAATCATTGCCAACGCCAATACTTGTGTCATCATTTTTTTTAACATTTTTCTCTCCTGAATTTTAATTTTTAAGGGCAAATAAGTTGAAGACCATCATAAATTTGATTGCTTGATTGTTTATGGTTTTCAATCTTAAGGTTTTTTCCATATACCCGAAAGAAACTGGTTTGCGAAAAGTAGTAGTTGCAAAGCATAATAATATCAATAGCTTAGCTTTTTAGTTTTTCGCAAGCTATGTTCTGTCTAGGTATAGCTTTAATTTTTAACTGTTCGTAAATCTCATTTATCTCCTTTAATTTTTTCTAAGACTTACAATCTAAAACCGCCGATAACGAGGTCAGGCAAATCATCAATGCGCCCGCTTTCGCTTCGGTAAAATGCGCCGCACCTGTTTCGACGATCTGTAAAATTCTATATTGTTTGATACCGAACAAAACGGCGGCTTGCGCGATTGTCAACGCGGGCGAGCCGCATTTCGCACAAGCCGCTTATTTAACCGACGGCGTTAAGTGAATGGCAAATCTCCGTTTGGTGACGCTTTTATAGAGCCGACCTTTCTGAACATTCCAGATGTTGCTGCAGCAGAAGATGCAGATGCAGCCTCTGCTTGCCAGAACAAGATTTCCGTCATCAATTACAATTAGCTACCTCCTGATATAACAATTGAGCCCAGCAACCAATTGGTTGTGGACCCTGTAACCAGAGCACACCTTTTGCCCAACCGCCCACCTCAAGAAAGCCTGTTCCTTTTTCCGGTTTTGCCTTCGGATTAAGGTTACGACCAGTGGCGTCTCTTGACCAGATTGGTTTACCTTTCGAGTTAAACAACTCAAGCATCCCCGTTTCGCTCAATGTCAGGGTTGCCCCCTTTTTGTCTTCAGAACCTACCGTCATAGTGCATCCCATGAAATTACCACGGTTGATATTTTTTGAGTCTAATTTGTATAAACAGAAGTTGCCGTCTTTCTGCAATACAGCAGCTAAGGTTTTTTCCTCATCCCTTATCCCTTCTCCCTGCTTCAATGAATTTCCAGGTTTAAGTTTGTTGCCGATAAATCTATAACCATCAAGATTCGTCTGCTGTGCACTGGCACTCAACACACCGACCAGACCGATAACCGCTATCAATAAAAATTGACCTAATTTTGTTTTCATTCTATTTTTCTCCTTAATTTTCTTTACTTTTCTTTTTTTTAACTCATCAGAGTTGGGTCAGTTAAGACAAAATAACTTGTAAAATCTTGTTTTTTGTCTCAAATAAAGAGCTGAAAAACTCTTTATTTTTTCTCATCTGCTTCTAAAACTGCCGATAACGAATTCAGGCAAATCATCACCGCACCCGCTTCAATTTCGGTAAAATGTGCCGCACTAGTTTCGATAAAATTTGTTATTTTCGGACTACCCGGCAGCAAGCTATCGGGGTCAACACAACCTAGAGACACGGCTTGGTCGGAGCGACATCGGCTAATTCTCTGGCTTTCTCATTGGCATCTTTTGATTTGACGATGTCCGTGATGCATATTTTGTCGCCGTCAAATTTCGTGACAATCAGATATGAAGTTAGGTTGTTTGCATCCCCGGTTTTAGAAAAGTTAAACCGCGTGATCAACCCGACGGGCTGTATCTTGCCGTTTGATTTTTTCACCCGCCATTCAGCCTTTTCCCCTAAGGTGGAAAGACCACCCGAAACTTTGCCCTGAAAATCAAGGTCATATGTTTTGCCCGATGGCGCCAAAACGTTGATCGTCTTCTGAGCATCGCGTTCGGCGACTTCGAGTTTGTAGCCCGCCACACCCGGACATTCCTGTGTTATCACGTCACTTTCGTCGTCACTGGTCGTTTTGCATTTGCCTTCAGCAAGATCCGAATACATTGATTCGATCTTTCCCCCGCCTGTATCAGGTGTTTTCGTGTTTTTTTCCGTCGTTTCTGCTTTATTGGAATTACCTTCCGTCGGTGCTTTTTGCTTTAATTCCAGCTCTTTTGCTTTCAGAGCCAATTCTTTTTCCTTTAACTCCAATTCCTTTGATTTGTCAGTTCCCAAACCGCCGCAACCTGCCAAAGCAAGTAATGACAGAATTATCAAAATGGTCAGTTTTTGTCTCATTTTTTTTCCTTTTTTTATTTTGTTTTGTGTTTTGTCGTTTTCATCGGTTCTGAAATGTCGGATTTCAGAACCGATGAAATGAAAATTATGAACCGGATGTTCAAATGTTGGGGAGCAAAGCTGTCCTAATAACCATCGAGAACATCAAACTTTGTTCGTAATGTTTTGTTCATAATTTTTATTTTTAACTTTCGTTAATTTCTCCCTTTTTTTAGTCTGTTCTTTTTCTGTCCGACCGCTGATAAACGATGAATGATGAATGCAAGAATCCTTCTTCAATTCAACATTCATCATTCATCGTCTTGTTGCCATTATTTCCGGGTAAGAAATAAGGACGGCAAACTTTATAAAAATTTATCTGTCTGTCTTTTAACTACCGATTCGCGTCCTAGTCTATTTAGGGTTGACTCGCTTAAATGAGATGGATTTACCAGATTCGGGTCCATACCACACTAAAGTATTACCGTTATCTTCAAAAGTCATTATTTGTTTCCGTGTAAATGGCTTTCCATCAACAAAACCGCCAAATTCAATGGTTTTTCCATCCACAAATTTAATTGGACGTGTGCTCCAAGGCTTGGCTTCGCTTGCGTTTCTTTGTTCCGCTGTGTTTTCGGTGAATTTCATTATGGTGGTTTCCCTAATCCACTCTCCAACAAGATTATTCTTAAAAGCCTCAACCGCCTCAGGCTTAGATTCGGCGGCTTGATTTGCTTTTACCTCAACAACCTTAATGGACGAGACCGTATCGTTTTTGATGGTCGGGTTGTTCGTCAGATCATCGTCAGTCTTGTCAAAATCCTCGCAAGGCGCGGCAAAGTTTTCTCCGTCGCAGACGGTCGCCCGAACATATACGCCGACCTTGATCGAACTCATATTATTATCCGGGAAACCCATTTCAGCGGCATTTTTGTATTCGCCCGGTTTCAATTTGACGCACTTGCCGCCACCGTCCTGACTAAAGACGTGTTCATAGACAATTACCTCGTTGTCAGCGGGAGCATCGCAACTGTCAGCCGCGTGACCCGGAGCCATCGGGCTAGTGTTGGAAGCTCCAGTATTCGTGTTAGCTTTCGCAGCTTCGCTATTTGTCGCTGTATTCGTTGCTGCATTGTTAGTCGCCGTATTTGCACTATTTATGTTAGTGTTTGGTGCTATATTTGTGGTATTTTTTGCCGGTTCAGCAGTCTGTCCGCAGCCGGACATAAAAAGGGCAAATAAGCCGATAATCATCAATAAAACGACGATTCGATTGTTGGAACTTTTTGTTCGTAATGTTTTGTTCATAATTTTTAATTTTTAACTTTCGTTAATTTCTCCAGCTTTTTAGTCTGTTCTTTTTCTGCCCGACCGCTGATAAACAATGAATGATGAATGCAAGAATCCTACTTCAATTCCGAATTCACCATTCATCGGTTGGTTGCCGTTTTTTCCGGATAAGAAAATAAGGGCGGTAAAATCTATGTAAATCTATTTAATATCTTGATTCACAGTCGATTTGTTGACATGGATGTAGCCATACTTTTCTCCCGTTTGGAAGTTAGTGACATGGAAGACGTGACCGACACCCGCCGAGCCGTTGTAAACGTCACCGGGTTTAATTTCTCTCGGATTGGTTTCTTCTTTGCAATCGCTACTAACCCAATTTATGCGAAGGGTTTTATCGGTTTTATTCGTCCAGGCTATGGGCAGTGCTTCAGTCGCTTTAGCTGAACAAATTTCTGCTTTGACAACCTTAACAGAGGAGGCAACATCATTTTTGAGCGTTGCGTTGTTCGTAAAATTGTCATCATCCGCATCGAAAGCCATGCAGGCTCCGTCAAAATTTTCTTTGTCACAAACGACTGCGTGAACGTTCTTACCGACTTTGATCGAACTCATCATGTTGTCGGCTAATCCCGTGGCGGCGGCATCTTTGTATTCACCTACTCCTAACTTCACACATTTTCCGCCACCGTCTTGGCTGAAAATATGCTCATAGATATACACTTCTTCATCACCGGGAGCCGCTCCGCAGGTTCCGGTTGATGCTGCGGTAGTCTTTGATTCACCTGCGGATTTGCACGCACCCGGAGTGGGGTATATCTTATTAGTTGACGCAATATCCCCGGCACTCAAGGCTTTGCGTTGCCCCATATTTGAACTGTCGCCGCTTCCTTTGACATCTATTGTATTTTGACCATTTTTGGAAAAACCACGGGCAGAGTAGTGCAGAATAGAGTTAAAATCATAGTCACCCCGGTTGCTTGACTTATCCGTCAGCCTTTGGAAATTATGTTCCTTGCCTGATTCGATGTTGTCGAGGTTGATTGTGACATTTGCATCACGGTCTTCACGCGATTGCATGTGGCTAAAACCGGCGGCGTGCAGTATCTCGTGAGCCACAGTTCCCATCACAGCATTATTATTAATGGAGATTTCTTGTCGTCCTCCTACTCTCCCAACCTTTGACCAGTTCCCAGATTTGGCGACAAACTCAACATAGTCTGTTTCAGTGGTTTTAGGCACTAGACAAAGGTTTGTTTTGCTGTTTATTTCCTTGATACCCTCTAATATAATGTCTTTTCTGCCATGGTCTTCCGGAAGAACATAAGGGATTGTGGAGTTAGACCACATCCAGGGCTTTGTATCGTTGGAGTCGGCATCACTTGATGGTGGATTGCTCTTGGTGAAATCAGAAATATTTCCAAGAATCATATCTCGTTCAAAGATTACCGTTCCGTCGTTGGCAACTTCGACGGTCAGATTCTGTCCCTTGGCAAAAGGTAGTGAGATGTTCTTCAATTCCTGCTTTTTAGTCTCACCAGTGTAGCCTTCTAAAGCTGCGGGATTAGATTCAGGACTATTGGTAGTTGTGTTCGATGCAGTATTCGCCGCATTTTTTGCCGGTTCAGCAGGCTGCCCACAGCCGGACATAAAAAGGGCAAATAAGCCGAGAATCATCAATAAACTGACGATTCGATTGTTGGAACTTTTGGTTCGTAATGTTTTGTTCATAATTTTTAATTTTTAACTTTCGTTAATTTCCGCTAATTTTTTCTCGGAATCACAATCTAAAACTGCCGACAACGAATTTAGGCAAATCAACAATGCTCCCGCTTCAATTTCGGCAAAATGAATTGCCTCTGTTTCGACAATCTGGAAAATTCGACTTTGTTTGATGCCAAACAAAACGGCGGATTGTGCGATCGTCAACATTGGTTCGCTACATTTCGCACAAGTTATTTGTTTGACCGATGGCGTTTGGCTAATAACATATCGCCTTTTGGTGATAACAAGTTTTTCAAAATTTCGCTTGATTTCCATATTGCTTTTTATCGAAAATAAATCTCTTTATCGGCGATGAGAGCGAATTTATAATTTTCGGATAAAAAAGTCTGGACTTTTTTTGGACTTCTTTTGGACTTTTTTTGGACTGTGGTAAAATCTCAACGAAAATGCAGTTTTATGATTAGCAGCAACTCTAAAAAAACAAGCGAATTCTACCAATTCGGTGTGTTTCAATTGGACGCAACGGAGCATCGTTTGTGGCGTGAAGCTAAACCGATACAGCTTACTCCGAAACAATTCGACCTGCTTTTTTATTTTGTCGAACACGCCGGACGAGTGGCGAAAAAGGACGAACTACTTAACGCGGTTTGGGCAGATACTTTTGTCGAAGAAACAACGCTGGCAAGAAATATTTCGCGGCTCAGACAACTGCTCGGAGACGGTGCGGACGGTGAACCGATCATCGAAACAGTGCCAAAATTAGGCTATCGTTTTACCGCAGAAGTTACCCGACCTGACGAAAACCTGCTCATCATCGAAGAACAAACCCTTCAATATACTCGCGCTGAGGAAACTTTGACGATTTCCGATGAAGAAATCTTCGACATACAAACACGAAAACCCGAAGAAATTGTTCAACTTGAACGACAAATTCCAGCATCATCTCGAATCGTCAGTTCTTGGATTCTACTGCTCTCGCTGAGCATTCTGGCTGTCATTGGCAGCGGGCTTCTGATTTATCAAATTTTCTTTACAAACAAGGGGACAAAAGCGGTCGTAGTAAGCAATGTAGCACCATTGACGATGGGGACAGGATTCGAAGATACTCCGGCTTTTTCGCCCGATGGAAAATATATTGCTTATTCCTGGAATGGCGGCAAAGGCGGTGAATACGGCGAGAAATCCATTTATATCAAAGCCGTCAAAACAGGAGAATCTCGACAACTGACCACCAACGAAGCGAACGAACATTATCCGATATTTTCAAAGGACGGTTTGCACATTGCTTTTATTCGTGGGCAATACGGAACGCCGGGCGAATTGATTATTGTTCCTTTTATCGGCGGAACGGAACGCCGCATCGCTCGTCTTTTTTCCGGTAATTATAGTATCTCTTTTTCGCCTGATGGTGAACATATTGCGTTTATTGACACTGAAGATTCAACCGAAAATGGTCAGTATGCCGTTTATCTGGTCGATATTAAAACAGGTGAACGTCGCCGGGTGACCGCTCCAGCGGAATTTGAGGGCGAAACGACACCGCGTTTCTCGCCTGACGGTAAAAAACTGGCTTTTATCCGCCTAGCTCCGACCAATGATAAGCAGCGTCTTGATAACCAAGATATGTTTGTTGTTCCGGTGGAAGGAGGTAAACCGAAACAGATCACCTTCGACAAATCGACTATAAATTCTTTGACGTGGAATGGAGACGGCGATCAGATTTATTTCGTGTCGCCGCGAGGCGGCAATGACTTGCGTGTCTGGTCTGTCCCCTCAACGGGCGGCGAACCGGCTATCATTTCAACCGTAGCCAAAGATGTCAGAAATTTAGCGGTCTCACCGGACGGCAAAAAACTCGCATTTAGTGAAAGAAATCGGCAAAGATTTATTTGGGAAAGTCCTTCAAACGGCGAACCGGCAAAAAAATTAATTGAATCGTCCACTACCCAGTTTTATCCACAATTTTCGCCTGATGATTCAAAAATCGCCTATTATTCAGATTTTGGAGAAGCCGGAGACTCTTTCAGTCGCGATTTAATTCAAATTTGGCTGGCAGATGCCGACGGCAGAAATCCCCGCCAAATCACCAATGAAAAATATTCTGCCAGAGAACCGCAATTTTCGCCCGACGGTAAACAAATCGTTTTTGAGGTCGAAATCGATAACCGACTTGCTGCTTATACGATTTCAACTGACGGCACAAGTTTGCGTCAGATTTCGCCAAAAGACTGGCAGGCAGATTCCCCAATGTGGAGTCCGAACGGTGAATTTATCTTTTTTATCTCAAATCAGTCTGGCGAAAAAAATATTTGGAAAATCAAATCCGATGGCAATGGTGAAGCAATTCAGATTACAAAAGACGCTGCATATCGGTTTTTCCCCACGCCGGACGGAAAATTTCTCTACTATATTAAGGAAAAATTTCTGAATCAATTCCGCCAAAATAAACAATTTCCCGAACATTTATGGCGGGTTCCGACAGCAGGCGGCATTGAAGAACCGCTGCCGGAATTTTCAGCCGCCGGCTTCTTTGGCTTTTTCACAACCACGCCAACAGGTATCTATTTTCTTTCTAACAATCCACTAAAACTGAAACTCTATGATTTCGCTGACGGAAAAATTAAAGATGCTCCGGGCAACTATCAAATACCTTGGGACATAGACATAGAGTTTATTTTCAAAGACAACATCTCAGTGAACAAGAATGCTCTTTTATGCACAGTCTCAAAACATACCAGTCGCATAATGATAGCTGATCTGCCGTAAAACTTATTGTGGTTATGTTAGTTATTCAAAGCAAGTAATTTTCCTATTTTAGAATAGTTAACAGTTAGCGAACTATCTGAAAAGTTATTAAACCTTTCAGATAGTAAATAGTTTACCGTTAAAAGCTGATTCAATACTTTTAAGCAGACCTCTGCGAATTGCTCGATGCTGTATGGGCGGATATTTATATCGAGGAAACAACTCTGGCAGGAAATGTTTCGTGGCTCAGGCAGAAACTCGCCGAATACGATGGCAACCAATCGTTTATCGAAACTGTGCCGAAATTAGGGTATCGCTTTAACGCCGAAGTCACGCTACCTGACGAAAACTTGCTCATTATCGAAGAAGAAATCGCTCACTGTCGGCGACCGCATTCATTTGAAAAATATGTATCCGAACGCAGGCTATTTGGATGCTTGCGGTTGGGTTGAGCATTTGCGGGTTTTTGAGAAATTTTCAGACCAAACGGGAGCGGTTTTTACCACCAGATCACCGAACCGCGACAATGGAACCGGTGTTTGGATCATCAGATCTGCAACCGAGGCAGACGGAACTCCGGTTTTAGAAGGAGACAGCATTGCCATTGAAAGCAGTTATTTTATCAATGACAAAGGAACAAATCGTGTAACCGGTTTTCTAAACGTCTCGGGTAAGGTAAAAGACCTACCGGCATTCAGTGAATATGACGGTTCAAGATTGGTATTCACCCAAAATATCTCATTCAATCAACCCATCCATGATATATGGACGATCACCATCAGCAATGCGGTTTTAGAATAAAATCAGTGGCGGAAGATGAATATCAACGGTTATATGTTTCACTCGGCCGCTAATAAACTTTCCCACTCGGCATAAAGCGCCTGGATTTTGCTTTCGGTTTGTTGATATAGATCGTTCACAGCCTGTAATTTTTCATGATCTGAGGCAACCTCGGGCGAACTCATTGAAAGGGAAAATTTGGTCAAAGTCTCTTCTAAGCGCGGAATTTCTTTTTCGATTTCGCCAATTCTTTTCTCGATTTGCTGACGCTGATTTTTTGATAGCTGATCTCTGGCTTTTGAATTGTCAGAACTTGATTCTGCTATTCCGGCAACGCGTTCTGATTTTTGACTTTCGACTTTTGACTTTCGCCCAACCGACCAGGCGTGAAATTCTGAATAGTTTCCATTGAAGATCTCCACTTTTTTGTTCTCTTCAAAAGAAAGAATTTGGGTTGAAATACGGTCTAAAAAAAATCTATCGTGGGAAACCGTGATGATCGTTCCCTGATAAGCGTCCAAAGCCGATTCCAAAGCTTCGCGTGAAGGGATGTCGAGATGGTTCGTCGGTTCGTCCAGAATCAGGACGTTTTTGTTTGAATAAATCAGTTTAGCGAGTGCGAGGCGCCCTTTTTCGCCGCCCGACAAAGTTGAAACTCGCTTAAAAATATCCTCGCCGACAAATAAAAATCTGGCTAAAAAATTTCGAAGTTCGCCATTTTCGGCCATCGGAGCCACCCGCCGAAGTTCCTGAATTATTTCGTTTCGATCGTCTAAATCTTCTAAATTTTGCGCATAATAGCCGATATCCGTTTTGGTACCCCATAAAATTCGTCCGGATAATTCGCGAATATTCCCGAGAACAGTTTTTAAAAACGTGGTTTTTCCGGTCCCGTTTCCGCCGATAACCCCCAACGCCTCGCCGCGCAAGAGCGAAAAATTAATATTTGAGGCGAGTGATTTATCTCCATAACCGATACTCAAATTTTCGACCGTTAAAACCTGGTTCCCGGTTCGCTCAACTTTTTGGAGTTTGAAGTTGCCGCTTGGCTTATCAGAGGTCACCGCCTCGACCCGTTCTAAGCGCTCAAGCATATTTCGACGCGATTTGGCCAACTTTGTCTTTTGTCCCTCGATGTTGCGCCGGATGAAATCTTCGTTTTTGGCAATTAAGGATTGCTGATTTTCAAACGCCCGGCGTTGAGCTTCGCGGCGTTCTTCACGTTCGACTAAAAACTGAGAATAGTTACCCGTATATGATATAGCCTTTCCGCTTTCGATCTCGATGATCTTGCGGCAGGTGCGGTCGAGAAAATAACGGTCGTGACTAATCAGCACGAAAGTTCGGTCATAGGACTGCAAAAAGTTTTCGAGCCATTCGACGGCGTTCACATCCAAATGGTTGGTTGGCTCATCCAACAGCAAAATATCAGGTTGTGAGAGCAGGAGGCGAGCCAGGCCGAGCCGGTTCTTTTGTCCGCCGGAGAGATTTCTGGTCTCGGTCGCCCAGGTTTCTTTAGCAAAGCCCAACCCCATCAAAATTGCTTCGGCGCGAGCGGTGTAAGTAAAACCGTCTTCGAGTTCAAATTCAGTTTGTAAATCGGCGTATTTATTCAGTATTTCTTCCGAGAATTCGGTCGTCATCCGTATTTCCAGAAGTCGCATTTCAGCTTCAATATCGTGAATTCGCTGGAAAGCGGAAAGGGCGGCCGTATGAACAGTTTCATTTTCAGTAAAATCTACGTGCTGATTGAGCAACCCGATTTTGAGTTGATTGATTTTGATAACTTCGCCCGTATCGGGAGTTTCTTCACCGGTTATCATCCGAAAAACAGTTGTTTTGCCCGCGCCGTTTCGCCCAACTAATCCAACCTTTTCATTTGGATTAATTTGAAACGAAACGCCGCGCAAAATTTCGTGGGCGCTGTAAGATTTGGTTATTTCTGAAAGTCTAAAAAGCATTTCTCTATATTGAAAAAGGGAAAAAGTCTTGGCTCTCGTTGGCGATCGAGTTTTACTATTTCCTTGATCACTAACTATCTAAAAATCTTAAAATAATTTCCGCCGCCCGTTGTGAAGTGCCTCCCTGACCGAGTGTTGCGGTAACTTCGCGCAATCTCTTTCTCATCTGTTTATTTTCACTCACTTCAAGCAGGCGAAAGAGTTCGGCGGCTAAAGTTTCCTGGTTAAAATCATTTTGAATCAATTCTTTAGCTAATCTCTCCTCAGCGATGAGGTTAATCAGACCAAAATGCGGAACATCAATCAAAGGTCGCAAAAGCAGATAGTTCAAGCGCGACGATTTGTAAACAATGGCCAGCGGAGTCCCGATAATCGCCGTTTCAAGCGTAGCGGTGCCGCTGGTGACGGCTGCCACATCCGAGGCCTTGAGCGCGTCCCAGGTTTCGTTTTGAACTACCACCAATTTTTCCGGCAAATCCCCTACTTGGCTTTGAGCTGCCTCAAACTCGGACATTTTTCGAGTTGACGCCATGGCCACCACAAATTGTAAGTCTCGATTTTGTCTGGACATCAACCCCGCGGTTTCCAGCAAAACCGGTAATATTCGGGAAATTTCTTTATGCCGGCTCCCTGCCAGGAGCGAAACAATCGGCTGGGTCGGGTCAAGTTCATGTTTTCGACAAAACTCTTCTTTTGTCGTTTCAATTTTTATTTCTCCCGCCAGCGGGTTTCCGACAAACTCAACCTGATTAATTCCCTCTTTAGCATACCAGTCTTTTTCAAATGGTAGAATTGTGAGCATCAGATCAACCGAATTTTTTATCGTTTTGGCCCGGTATTTACGCCAGGCCCAAAGTTGAGGCGAGATATAATAAATTACTTTTAATCCCAGTTTTTTGAGCGATTTAGCCATTTTCAGATTAAAATCAGGAAAATCAACCAGAATCACCGCCTCGGGTTTTCGCTCAGCAGCCGATTTTTTTAGTTTTTGAAAGGTTTTCCAAAACATCGGCAAGGCTCGACCAATTTCTAAAACTCCGACAATCGCTAAATCATCTGCTTCAACGATTGTTTCAACTCCAATTTCCCGCATTTTCGCACCGGTTGAGCCAAAAAAATTTAGGTGCGGCGCAATTTCTCGCAATCGAGTGACGAGTTTTGCCGCGTGTGCGTCGCCCGAAGCCTCGCCGACGACAATCATTATTTGGCTGTTTTCCATTGGGTTTGAAAAAATAATTAAAGATTGATAAAACGCTCAAGTCTCATCAATCTTTAATTTACGAATAGATTTTGGAATTTTTGCTTTTTCTTTTTTACGCTAAACCTTGCGACATTATCTGCTCATTTGTTGGTACAATTTTAGTCCAATTATGCGGATCCGGCGCAATTCCATATTGGATGTCTTGGATGTATTTTAATAGTTGAGCGGCAACATTATCGGGTTTGCTTTCAGGCAAAACCAAACGCTCGCCATCTTCAAATAAAAATGATTTGATGCCCACCACAGTCGCGGCAGTTCCACAGGCAAACGATTCCATTTTTGAATCAGAATTGCATACATCTTTAACTTCTTGGATGGTAATTGGGCGTTCTTCAACCGGAATTCCGAAAGTTTTTGCCGCTGTAATTACTGATGCGCGAGTAATACCGGGTAAAATTGTCCCTTTCAGATTTGGCGTGACCAATTTGCCGTTCAAGTAGAAGAAAATGTTCATTCCGCCCATTTCTTCAATCAAATTATTATCAACTGCATCCATATACAAAACTTGCGAACAACCTTTTTGCTTTGCATTATCAATAGATTGCAAGGTTATCGCGTAATTGGCGGAGGCTTTGACGTTGCCGGTTCCGCCGTGCGCGGCTCTCGCCGTGGTTTGGTCAACAAAAATATCTAAGGTGGTTGAACCGGCGCCGCTATTCTTAAAATACGAACCTGAGGGAAGCGCGATTAAGAAAAATAAGGCTTCTTTACTGCCTCGCACCCCGATTTGCGCCTCTGATCCGATCATTGTCGGTCGCAGATACAAACTGCCGGGTTGCAGTGGCACATAATCAATATTTGCCTGCACAGTTTTATTGACTGCTTCAATAAAGTTTTCGATGCTAATCATCGGAAGTAACAGACGTTTAGCAGAATTAATAAACCTTTGAGCGTTATCTTCGGGACGAAACAAATTAATTTGTCCATCGTGGCGCCGAAAAGCCTTCATACCTTCAAAAATCGCCTGTCCATAATGAAAAACCAGGGTAGCCGGATGCAAACTTAAATTATGCAACGGCTCCACGCTAAAATCTGTCCAACCATCACCTTTATTTTCGGAAAGCACGAAATTAGGTGCAAAGATCTTGCCAAATTCAATTTGGTCAACAGGTGGTAACGGGTTATTTTTGATGTTTTTCATTTTGCCACTCATACACTCTTATTTAATCTGATTTGATTTATTAATCTTAAAATAACTTTACTTTCTATAATTAACAAAATCAACCAATCATCAAGTAAAACTAAATATTAAAAGTTGATTAACTTCATCAATCAATTTGACTTTCTCAACAAAAAACACGACACTCGCAATTTTGTAATTCCTTAAATTTCGAATTTATAAACAGCTATGCACAAAATTGTCGTCGCTTTCTTTATTTCGCTCTTGCTTTTGGTTTCAACCGTTTTTGCTCAGTCTGCTGACACCATTCGAGTCGGCGTTTTCCTTGATATGACCGGACAAACCGCGAGCTTTGGAATTTCAACCTTTTCTGGAATCAAAATGGCGGTTGATGAAATCAATGAAACCGGCGGAATTGACGGCAGAAAAATTGAACTTTTCCTCGAAGACGACCAGGGGCGGCCCGAAAACGTCCCTTCAGCAGTTGAAAAACTAATCAAAGAAAAGAAGGTTCATGCGCTATTGGGCGAGGTTTTATCTACCAATTCGCTGGCGGCCGCCCCGATTGCCCAAGCCGCTAAAATTCCGATGATTACCCCGTCTTCGACCAACGAAAAAATTACAAAAGTGGGCGATTATATTTTCCGTGCCTGTTTTATTGACTCGTTTCAAGGTGAAGCGATGGCAAAATTTGCATTCAACACCTTAAAAGTCCGGCGAGTAGCAGTTTTAACCGATTTTAATGCCGATTATGCCAAAGGATTAAGTGAAACATTTGCCGTCACTTTCCGTCGTCTCGGTGGACGGATAGTCTCTCAAAAAACATATTTTCAGGGAGATGAAGACTATTTTCAACAACTTAAATCAATAAAAAAGACCAATCCGGATGCTATCTATTTGACCGGTTACTACAATGCGGTAGCCGTCATTGCCAAACAAGCCCGCGAAATGAAAATCAAATCCGTTTTCCTCGGCGGTGACGGATGGGACGCTCCCGAACTCTGGCAAATCGGCGGAAATGCACTTAATAACTCTTTTATTACCAATCATTTCACGCTTAATTCTCCCTCTGCCAAGGTCAAGCAATTTGCTCTTAATTATAAAAAACTCTACGGACTGGACGCCGATGCCTTCGCAGCTCTCGCTTATGATGCTGCTCTGCTTTTGGCCGATTCCATCAAACGCGCCAAAACTACCGAAAACACCAAACTGCGTGACGCCATCGCCGCCACCAAAGATTTTGAAGGCGTGACCGGCAAAATCACGATCAACAATTCCCGCAATGCCAATAAGCCCGCCGTTATCCTCAACCTGCAAAACCCCAGCTTCATTTATCATTCTTCAATTGAGCCATAAACAATTTATTTAGAACATTTAGCTTTATTTCCGTATTTTAGTGAAAAAATATTTGGGGAGAGGTGTGTAATGTTTTGCTGTTTTTGGTCATATACCAATAAAGGAAGTTAAATTCACTAAAATTGGGGAAAACAGGACAACTACTGAAGAAGATTTGCTTCGTAACTGTCATGGCAATAACTTGGATATTAACGACAAGCTAATCACTATCTTTACTACTTTTAGTGCGTTTCTGGCAGGGTTGCTGACACCTTGGTTGGTGCGAATTTTCGAGATAGAAGTTAGCAAGAATTTTTAAATATAGGAGACATAATGATTACATTACCAATAAATGCAACAAATTTTGAAAAATCTTTTTTGAACGGGAATGGAACACTTAAAATTCAAACTGACCAGGATGTTTGGCAAACTCTGGTCAACGGAAACAAAGAATTTACCCCGGAGGTAGATAGTCTGGCTGAAGTCAAGGTTGATTTAAGTGCCAATTCACAATTAAAATTCGGACAACCCGAAAATAATCAGCTTAAATTAGACTTAGATGTCAGCACCGAAAATGTTGGGGCAATCCGGCTCATTTGGAAGTCTGATGACGAGATTATTAAAAAATACAAGTTTGAAAATCTACTCACTGCTAATCATTATTTCGCACTACTTTCCTTTAAGTCTATAGCCGATGCCTCAATTAAGGGAAACGCTTCACTTTTTGGTGGTCCGCTAAAAGCCACTTTCGGTATCGGCGGAGGCGGAAATGTCGGTTACGAAAGACTTATCCGATTTCCCAAAAATGAAAAAGCATCCGAAGTTATTTCGCAAATATTCAAAGGAACGAGACTACCGCAATCGGTCAAAGATGTGAACAGCATCCCCAAAGAAGGCGAGGTTTTGTCATTTAATTACGGCGGATACCTTAACTTAAATGCCGGATTGACTTGGGGTTATTCATTAGCTGGGACCCGAAATATCGAAATCTCCAACCTCAAACTTTCATTGGATTACGCTTTAAGGTTAATGGCGGCGGCTTCCTTCAGCTATCGAATCGCCGGAGACTTTGAGATTGAAGCACGACGCGGACAAAATCCGAATTGGGTAAATATCGCAGTTCGTAAATCTAAAGAATCAAACTCCAAATTTGCCTTCGATTTTGGCTTTAATGCCAAATACTCGCTTTCTCCGGCTGATATACTGAAATCTCCCGAAAAGTTAATTGAGGCATTACTGGAAATTGACACCGATTCATTTATGAAGGTTTTGGATGAAATCAGAGGTGTTTCAACCGTCGAAGGAATTAAAGCCAAATTAAATGATTTGGCAGAAGATTTTGTGGTTTCCAAAGCCATTAAATGGTTGGGAAATGCTTTGGATTCATCAAATATCAACTCATTTTTGCAAATCGTCAATAATATCGTTGAAACTTACAAAAATATTGACCAAAAAATCATCCATCTTTACGAAGATTTTATTGACGATTTGGACGGATTAAATGGAATGCTGGATGCGCTGATTGACTTGCCGAATCGTTTAGGATTGGGCAGATTCAATAACGCGGCAGATAAAGCAATCTGGGACTTGATCCGTCGTCTTGCTGGAGATAAGTTTTATCAAGTTATTTTGGATGACCAAGAATTCAGTCAGTTTAGCGACTTTGTTAAAGAAATTAAGAAGTTTGTGACCGATGGAGTCAACAAACATATTCGGGATTTTATCAAAGACCTCAAAGCCGAATTCAAACTTGATGCAATTTTCAATCAAATCGGTGAATTTGATACCGTTCCCAAAATCAAGAATTTGGCGGATAAAAAATTAAAGGCGTTAATCGAGAAAATTGTCGGTGAGGCGATTGATAACAACAGTCAAGTTTTAGATAAAATTCTGAAACCGCTTCAATCTTTCTTTAAAAATTTGGATAAGTTTAACGAAGTCTATGCCAAAGCAGTCGAAAAAGCCATCAATCAATCATTCGCCTTTAATTTGAATTATGCCTATAACACGCTCAAGAAAGGCGAGTCGTTATTGGAGGTTGAGATTGATTTGTCCAATGCAAAAGGCAAAGCTCTGGCTCAAAAGGCTTTTAACGGAGACTTTAACGATTTATTACAGAGTTTTGACCCGACTTTAGTTAGACTTAACAAAGCCGTTTTCAAAGCAGAGTTGACCAAAAGTGCTGAACTGAAAATCAACATATTTAACTATAATCAGCGCGGCTTTGTCCGTTTGGTGCAACAATCCGAGCATAGTGTTGAGGCTCTGGCTAACGGCTTATTACACCTGTATTCCATTGATACCAATCAAGAAACGCTGGACGAAAAAGGCTGGCGCAAGAACAAAGAGAATGTCAAAACCAATTTTGCTTTGAAAATTGTCGGCAGTAGTTTGCAACCGACGGGTTCGGTTATAAATCCCGATACCGTGCAAAATCTGAAACAAATTTCGGCTCAATATAGTGCGAGCTACGAAGATTCTCAAACTCAAATTAGAGAACTTCGGCAATATCTCGGTCTCGCCGGATTGTTGAATCTGGTTTCGCCTAATGAGGTCATCAATACCCTTATTTCAAAGTTAGGTAAAAACGGTGAAAAGGACATTATTGGCAAGGTTAAATTGGAATATGTGGCTAAATATTCCGATGAGGCTGTCAGACAAGCATTTACTTCCTCGGCACCGGCAGATTTTGAACTTATGCTTCGACAAGTCATTCGGGAAATTACGGCGGCTCCGTTTATGTCAAAACCAATCAACAACGGGCAATGTTTAATCCGATTGGCTTATCAGTCTCCGGAAGTTTTCCAACATTATCGAAACAACAGCAATAGTTTAGGCGGTTTAACCCTCAATGTTAAAGCACCTGTCTGGCATCGTAGTTTTCCGGCTCAGGCCCAACTGAATGATAGTATGAGGCAAATACTCGAATTCTTTTATCGGCGCGAAGACTCAATCCTCAAACGATTTCCAAAACTATTTCATGTTCTTCAAAATTTTCCAAACGTTGACCTGGACGATTTACAGGCAGAGGCGCGAAACTTTGTTTCGTTATCCAACGATTTGTTGATAAATAATGCAGATAATCCGTTTTTTGCGTTATTTGACTGGCTTATCAGGACAAAATCTTCAGTTCCTAATCAACGTCAATCTGCTTTGATTATAACTTTGGAGACAAATTTAAATGACGGAACACCTTTTGAAACTACTTTGTTTTTTACGAGTTAGGTTAATTCTGAATCTGAAATAAGGAGAACATTTATGAGTAACAGATTATTTGAAGACGATGTGTTTTTTTTACAACGGTTAATGCGGTCAGCGGGGTTTTATATCGCGACGATTGACGGCGATTGGGGACCGAAAACCGACAAGGCGGTTGATTCCTTTGAAGCGGCTTTTGCTGAAATTGCCGGACGCTTAGGAACATTTCATCAGCGCACCGAAGCGTCTCTGCACACGCTTCATCCAAAAGTGCAGGAATTGATGCGAATCACTCTGAAAACGATTCGTGATGCTGGAATCAATGCGCGAATCATTTCGGGAACACGCACCTACGCCGAGCAAAACAAACTTTTCGCCATCGGACGTTTTGGCGATACTAAAGCAAGGGTTACAAACGCCCGTGGTGGATTTAGCAACCATAATTTCGGAATTGCCTGTGACATCGGGATTTTCGCCGCAAATGGCGCATATCTCCTCGAATCGCCACTTTATGCCAAAGCCGGACAAATCGCCACCGCCGCGAATATCCCTAATCTCGAATGGGGCGGCAACTGGGTGAGTTTTAAAGACCAACCACATTACCAGCACCGCACCGGCTTAACCGCGAGCCAAGTGCGCCAAAAATTCGAGAGCGGTGTGCCGTTTATCTAAAAGTTGGTCGGCGATTTATTTGCAGTTGGTTGTGGCTTCAGGGACAGAAGAATTTGTGTGGATGCCAATTGCTTTAGCCGAAGAAGATTTACCCAACCCCGAAAATGACCCTTTTTTTGAACGATAAAAACAAAAGGAGAGACCATAATGACTGATCTTAATCAAAACTTATCCGCCAATTTTAAGTTGTGGGAGTTCACCGTCTCCCCAACGGCTGACCGCAATGGAATCAAAAACATTCCGAATGAAACTGAAACGGCACGGTTGCGTTTGCTTTGTCAGAAAATTCTGCAACCTGCCCGCGAAGCCGTCGGTCCGTTAAAAATCAACTCCGGCTTTCGCTCGGCTCGATTGAATAAACTGGTCGGAGGCGTTCCTACGAGTGACCACCGGCTCGGCTTTGCGGCGGATGTCGTGCCGCTCACTGGCGACACATTTGCCTTAGCTAAATGGGTCGTAGATAATTGTCCTCAATTTGACCAAGTAATTTTAGAATTCGGAACGCTGGAAAACCCGAATTGGATTCATCTGAGCATTTCACCCAAAAATCGACAGCAAGTTTTGCGGGCGACCAGAGTGAATGGAAAAGTTGTCTATCGGGAAATTATTATCTAGCGTTTTTCACCTAATTGTTTGAGTAAAGGTTGATTGAATCCAAATTTGAGCAACCTTGAGTTATCACAAAAATCTCGGAGAAAAAAAATGAGTGAGCCAAAATATTATGACGAATCGCCAACCCGACAAATGTTATTTGAAATTCTTTTGGAAGAATATCAAGAGTTAGGAATATTTGAGGATGAAGATATTGCCGAAGTGAATGATGAAAGGGCAAGATTAAAAAAAGAGTGGGAAATACTGGATTTTGAAGTAGCGGAAAAGAAAGATTTTAATCAGCGAAAACTCCAGTTTGATTTGCGGCAGAAACGCCGATTTGAATTATTAAAATTGATTCGGAAACTATTGCATCAAATGCGCATCCGAAAACCTCTTGAGACTTATGATAAATACAAGACTTTATTTACCCGAAGACACGGCGATTTTGATGAAGAAACGCTAATAGTTGCCGCTGTTTTAGCCACTCGCAAAGAACTTCTTGATGGAATCCTGAGCAAAAGCTCCAAGCAATCGGTTGAAATTTGCTCGGATGCAAATATTTTAATCCGTAAAGAAAAGGTTAAAGCCTCCGATCAACTGGAAAAACTTAAAAACCTTGAACGCAGGAAGTCGCGGCAACTATGCCAAACCCCCCCTGATCATTCAAGCGAGGCGGGTTTTGTTTTCTTGCCATTCCCACGTTTGAGAACGAGCACGGCGGAGAGGACGGCTGGAAG
>JANOEF010000640.1:0-7782 GCA_031413075.1 Acidobacteriota bacterium
CGGGATGGCAGGTTCGCAGATCGACGAAGTGGCCGCTTCGGCATCGCCATCGTGGTCGGCGTGCTGCTGGGCTTCCTGATGGGCAGTTCGCGCCTACTTTTTTTGCTCACACTGACAATCTCATCAATAACCTCAACTTGTTTCTGAGGAGAAAGATAAGGAACCACCGAACTCAAACTTCTGACCTGAAAAGCATCAGTTGACCTGGCGGCTGACAATGCCGCCAGGCTCGCCTCTCGTTTCAGTTCTCCCGGGAGAAACTCTGCAATCAGGCATAATGCCTGGGCTCGAGTATGCTCAAACGGGATGGCTTTGGCAACGGCCAGCACCTGGGGTAAATGGTTTGTGGACAGATATGGGACGATGGCCCTCAATATATGTTCCCTCCAACTGCTCTCACGGCTGGCATCCAAAATTTTGAGCAGGATCTCAACCGAAAGATAGGGTGCTAAAACCCTGACCAGTTCAGAACGGATGATTGTCCGTTCATCTGCCTCAAAAATCAGGTGAATTGCTTCATTCAAAGTCTGCGGCGGGAAATAAGGGGCGATTCTTTCCAAAATAAGAACGTGGGTCCAGCCCGGTTCAAGTCTGTTGAGAACCTCAAGAATGCTGCTGAACGTCCCTTCAGCGAGATAAGGGGCCAGATAACTGATTGATTCGGCCCATTCTCTCGGGCTTTCTCTCATGAGGTGAATGATGTCCAGAGCTTGCTGAACAAATCGAGACGGCAAATCTTCCAACAGTACCCGAAAAGCCCAGGCTTGGTAATGGGCATCCGGAATTGCCCCGGCCATTTTTAAGGCTGTTCCCATTAATTCGGCCGGGAGATATTTCGTTAGATCTCTCAGCGCATCCGCTCGATAACGACTATCCTCAATGCCTTCGGTGATCTCTAAAAGTTTTTCTAACCAAACCGTTGAGAGATATGGGGCAACCTTAACGACTGCCTCTTTCCGGTGATACCCATTTTCAACAGCCTGCACCGCCGCCAGTAGTTTAGGCATCAATTCATCCGGCAGATACGGTGCCAAGCGCCCAAAAGAAACACCCTTTCTTGCCTCATCGGTAATATCTTGAACGCTATTGAGTGCCTCGGCTAAATATCTCGGAGGTAAATATGGAGCAAGATCGGCTAAAACAGAAAGCCGGTTTTTTTTATCATCGAAAGATGCCGCAATATCCAAGGCTCTTTGGGCGTTCTCTTCCCGCTGCCTGCTGTTTAGATACGGAGCCAAGTCTTTTAATTTTTCTGCCTGTAAATTAAAATCAGCCAAACCCTTGACGAGTTTTAAAGTGTGGTCAATCAGAGCAGTATTTTCTTCAACCGGGAGATGCACCGCGAGCGCAATTAGAAAATTCAATTGCTCCTCTTCATCACCAATCTTGAGATCCTTTGCTGTTTCCGTAAAGAGATGTCCCGATTGCAAAATACTTAGGTACTCAAGGGCACAGATTATCTGCCGCCCGGCACTCCATTCCGCTTCACTTTCGGCCCGTTGCCAGGCTATTTCAAGTCCATTTAGATATTCGGTTTCAAAACGGCCGAGTTTGCAGAAAGCTGCGACAAGTTCAAGAGTATCAGAATAGTTTGGCGATGATCGACGAATCTCCTTGTAATTTCCGTATTTCAGCCCTTCGATCATCCAGGATTCTCCGTCCATTATTTGAGAATACCTAGATCCGCGTTCCATATCCCAAAATCCGCAATTCTCAATTACTTCCAGCCATAAAGTTACTTCTTCGGCACTCAATCGGAAAGTATCATTTTGAGTCCAATTGACGTAGAATTGTCTGCCGCGCTCTACGCACCAAAAGGTCTTGATAATGATACTCCCGGTTTGATCCGGTTCGATATTTATTCGAATGAGCCGCATCGGCAGCCTCAGGTCAACTTTGGTCGGATTCTCGATTAATCTATACGAATGAAGGTCGCTCCCCGCGTCCCTTAAAACTAGGCTTGGTTCATCCGACAGATTCAATAGGGTAGTTTCATCCAACGGATTGAGATCGTCTCTGGGGTTAAAGGTTGAAGCTAATTCACCGAATTGATCGCCGAGAAGTTTAATTTCCAAGATTTCTAAATCGGGTGCGGCATTGACTGCGATTTGTTTTTCTTCCTCAACAAGTTTCCAGTACAATATCGGCGGTGTCCACAACAAAAAATAATGAAAGGAAGCATCCGCCAAACTTAAGTTGGGGGGTAATACTCGTTCAAAAGTGATGCCCGGAGCCGCAAAATGGAGAACTTTCCCAATAGTGTTCCACGAACTGATCTTCAATAAACAGTGGATATTTTCAATCAATTTATGCTCCGGAAGTGAAGAACGGATCGCCAAATAAAATTTCTTGTTTTCACGCAAAAATTCGTCACTCAATTGGCTCACAAAAAGTCTTTTTGATATTTGTTCGAGTGGGATCGAAAGCGGCTTACTTTTATCGGAACTTAACTGATGCTTCGGAATGTCGAATACTATTCGCTGACCAACTGACAACTCACCAATTTGATAGACGGGACTAAGATGGACAACTACGCGATATTGGCTAGATTTATCAGTCAAATCAACCAAATCAACCCGGGAATGATTCAGCGGATAGCGAGATCGTGTTAAATCGTCTATCTCATTGCCGTATTCATAGGGACAACAATATTCCCTAAGCCAACGATTGAGCTCGCTTTCGCATTCGTCACGATTAGCAAAAGGCTGGACGCGGTCGCGCACGATTACTTTCAAATAATGAGCAAAGCGGGACCGCGCGAAGACGTGCGGCAATCTTGAATTGGCGCGGGCGTTAAGATTAGCCGCAGCTGAATCATACTGCTTCCCTTTATAAAAAGATTGATCACCGAAAAATGAAGTTTTATTTCTCGTCAGATTTTGAATCAGCGGAATAAAGCCTAAAGCGGATAATTCCACTTCTTTTCGAGCTTCGATCAAAATGTCAGTTGATTGATTTAATCCGTTAATTTCATAACCCGAAAGTCCTTCAACCAATCCATCACTTTCAGGTCCGTTCATCAATCCGCACCAACCGCTTTCCCGATAAGCCTTGGCCAGACAAGCCCCAAAAGCATAGGCGGCATTTCCCCATAAAAGGGTTTCAGAGTCCGCGATTTCCAGGAAATTAAATAATCCGCCCGAATCTTGGCTATTTGGCTCACGCAGTAAGATATGCGGCAGACATAATCCAACGTAGCGGAAATCTTCCGATTCGCGTAAACTGCGCCATTTCGCATATTGCGCCTGGTCAAAAATCTTCGAAACATAACTTATCTCATACATTTCGGAAAAGTCATCCCAACCAAACATCGCGGGCGCGGCGGCACCAATGAAAGGGACGTGAGAGAAAGCGGCCACCTGCGCCAGATAATCCAGCAAAGCCATATCTTGTGGGTGATGGCTAAACTCATAATCTCCGATGAGCATTCCGAAAGGATCTTCGCCAAAAGTATTGTAAATGTCTTCATAAACTATTTTGAATAAGGCTGATTGGTCAAATTCTATAGACCTTTCGAAATCTTTCAGCAAATCTTTCTTCGTCGCCGGCAAGACTTTGATTTTGAGATTTTGATTTGGTTGAGTTTCATTAACCAGATAATGCAAACCGCGCCACGAGGCTTCAAGGTTTAGAAAATCTTGGTGGTGAATGATCTCATTGAGTTGGAGGCTGATTAATCTATCAATTTCAGCGATTTGAGATGTAATTGCCGATTTTGGATCGTTAATATTTTCTTCAAGATCAACCTTTTTTTGGGTATTCTCCATTTCGGGAACCGCAAGTTCGGGTTCAGTTTCCGAGACCGGAAAATTTCGGGCTAAAATTTCAGGCAAGAGACGAGAATCATGGAATTTTTCAAAATACGCTTCAACCGGTTTGTAGTTAAAAGTATTATTATTCAAACGCCAGATAATATTGCAGAAGGCCGCAGATGTTCCGTCAAAAAAGCCTTCCGGAGTGGTGACGAGCCAGTCATCGTCATCAAAAGCAATGAGTGTGGCGACCTCTATCTCGGTCGTCCGATTCAAAAGTTTTATTTTTCCATCCTCTATTTGGGCCAAAAATATATTAGAAACTGATTTGTCAGATGGTTCAAATAAACTCGGAAAGTCTTTCAATTCTGTATCTTTTGAGGTTCGGGGTTCCAGTTGTATTCCACTTGCGACATCCCAAATGATGATCCAGTCTTCTGCTGACGGCTTTCGATCGTTATCAACATAATCAACGCCTGCTAACAGTTTTCCATTATTACTAAATCCAAGTTTGTCGAGACACCAAGGAATAATGGTAAATCTTTTGACGATTTGCCGTGTTTCCAGATTCCAGAGTTCAACCGATCTTTCTCCATTTCCAGAAGCGAGGAACTTTCCGTCCGGGCTGAAAGCAATTGTGCAAATATTGAATTGATGACCCTTTAATATTTCCAACTTTTGTCTGGTTTCTAGATTCCACAGTTTGACCGTCTGGTTTGAACCCCCAAGAGCTAAGACTTTTCCGTCCGGACTAAAAGCGACCGAAAAAATGTTGGATATGTGACCTTTCAAAGTTCTTATGTTTTGTTTAGTTACTATATTCCAAAAGCTAATAGTCCGGTCGATGCCATAAGCTAACGATTTTCCGTCCGGGCTGAACGCAAATGGGGAGTCGGAAACCGGACTCCAAAAGCAAATGGCCTCTTTGCCTTCTTCTTTGATAACAATTGTTTTTCCATCCAGGCTAAAGACGTTTAACTTGCCTACTTGGTCGGAAATTTTGACTTGATTTCTTAAAGTAAAGGTAGGAAGAATTTCCTTTCCGGTGGTTACTTCCCAGTATTTAATCACCTTATCCCCACTTTTGCTCGCCAATATTTTCCCGTCCGGGCTAAAGGTAATCGCTCCAATAAAAGAAGGATGATCTGTCAATGAACCCAATTCTTGTCCAGTTGTCGTATCCCAGAGTTTAATTATTTTGTCTCGACAAGCACTGGCCAATATTTTCCCGTCCGGACTAAATGCAACCAAATCAATCGGCGCAGTATGCCCGATTAAAGTTCTTAACTCCTGTCCGGTTAAGAGATCCCAAACTTTGACTGTTTTGTCTCTAATTTCACCAATGAGAAGTTTTCCATCTGAACGAAATGAAAAGTCAAATTTATCCGTTAGGGTTATATTATTAAACTTTAAGGTTGTTGATTCTTGCCCGCTGGTAATATCCAAAAACCTTATTGTTTGGTTCGTTTGGCTCAGCAGAAATTCTCCGTCGGGACTGAAGGCGATTTTACCAATCCAACTAGGTCCAAGAGTTCTGAGTTCTATTCCGCTGGCAATGTCCCATAGTTTAATATCATTGAAACTTACGCTGGCGAGAGTTTTTCCGTCCGGACTAAAAGCAAGCGAACAAATTGACGAAATATGTCCGGTCTGCGCGACGAGTTCGGGGTTGCCATTTGCCTCTTCCAGAACGTCATTGATCAAAGCAATCCTCTTGTAACCTTCATAATAGTTGTAATATCCTCCCGGAAGTGTTTCGATTTCCGCCAAGACGCGGTTTGTAATTGATCCAAACCGCAATTTGAGGTCGTCGGAAACAGAGGGCTGAAGGTCTGTTTCCGCCCGATTCAAGTAGGCTAAAACCAGCTCACCGGCTTGCATCATTTCAAAATCCAGGATCTTTGAAATATGAATTAAAAGTACAATTTCCAACAGTTCCGCATAGTTAGAAAGACATTTCTCCAATTCATTCGTGGGCCGAAAGTGATATTTTCGATCGAAGTCAAAAAGAAGTTGATGGACATTCGGGACGCCCGGCGGAAGAAATTTATTGATAAATTCAATCGCCCGCTCAGTCAAAATGTTTTTTTCCGGGTTTTCCATATTGCCTAATTTGCTCGATGAACATTGTAAAAATTGACCGTGATCAGCCTAAGCCGAGACCTGGCTTAGAATTGTTAAAAATATTCTCACATTCGGGACCGCGCCGAATTCTGTTTCGGCCCAAACAGTTCCTTCATTTTTTTTGAATATCCTGATTGTTCCGTTATCAACCTCTATTTTACCGATGTTTGAAAATTCCAATGGCTGACGGCCTCGAAAGAAAACCTGTTCCAACCCGATTACAAATCCCCTGAATATTAATTTTTGCGTCGATGAAAACGAGAAAAAAACATTCTATTCCGCCGAAAAAGGTCAGCGGCACGCCTAAATCGAGCTGCTTGTGAATACTGTCTAAACCACCTAAATCATCCATACATATTTTCAATTCGGATGCGAATCAATGCTGTCACAACTCCAACGAATTTTGCGATTTCATTTCGTAAACATCAACCATAATTATAAACCAAAATTTTCATAAAATCCGTTCAAATGATGATTGCTAAACTCATAATCTCCGATCATCAGTCCGAAAGGATCGTCGCCTAAGGTGCCGTAAATGTCTTCATAAACTCTTTTGAAGACGTATGATTGGTCAAACTCTACCGACCTTTCGAAATTTTTCAGTAATTCTTTTTTCCACGCTTGGAAGACTTTGATTTTGAGATGTTGATTTGGTTGAGTTTCATTAACCAGATAATGCAAACCGCGCCACGAGGCTTCAAGGTTTCGAAAATCTTGGTGGTGAATGATTTCATTTAGCTGGAGGCTGATTAACGCATCAATTTCAGCAATGCGCGAATTGATTTCTACGTCTAAATTTTTTGACATCGTTAATTTTATTCCTCCTTCTCCGGAATTTTAAGTCCGAGGGCATCGTTCAATTGTCTTTGCTTCTCCGGGTCGAAAATGACGTCTTCAAGCAACCTTTCCAATTTTTTATTATCCTTCAATTTTGCGCGCAAATCAGAAAGTCTTTTTCGGGCTTCGACAAGTTTGCGTAATGGTTCAACCTGTTGAACAATCTGATCAGGCGCAAAATCTTCGATGTTCTTGAACTTTAATTCAACTCCCAACTCGCTTCCCGCATCCGGCAGCTTGTTTTCAACCACATAGAGCAGCCGCGGTTTCATGGACATCATCACGGCAGTGAAATTATCATCGTCAATTTCGATAAATTTACGATCTCTGAATTTGGGCAGTGCATCTTCCGGATTTCCGACAAAATCGCCTAATACCCCGACTACAAACGGGAGTTCTCTTTCCGGAAAACACCAAGAGTCAACATCGTAAGTAATTCTAACTCTTGGCGGTCGAAGGCGTTTTATTTTATCTTGCAGACTTTCTCTTGCAGACATCGGTAAATTCCTTTCATCGTTCATTTCGGCATTATTTTCTGCCCCTGGAGCAGCCCCTTCTCTTTCGGTTTCCGGCCAAAATCGTCCTGTTTCACCCATCGTTAGTTACCCGCATCAACCTTCCCGATTTTAGACCAGACAATTTTTGAATCACCATTATCTTCAAATTCGAATCACCATTATCTTCAAATTCGACGACCGAGAGGCGAAATGAATTATTGACCAGATCTTCAACCACAATCTGTACCTTCGGCAGTGTCTTTGCGACAGACTTGCAGAGTTCCCCGCCAAATGCTGATTTCGCCAAGATTTGACAATGGCAATGGCTCGCGTTTTTCGGAAAATAAATATTGTTGACTGAGGGAAAATCTGTCAAATTTGATCGTCTTTTAAGTTTTCCTTTGACATCAGAAATATAGGTCGAATTTAGAAACTCGACTTTAGACAAAATCAAGATTTCATCAAACAAACCTAAAGATAAAAATAGCTGATTTTTGCAAATCAGCTACTATTAAGTTTTTTTAGTTTTGTGCAAAAAAAAACACTTAATGAGAGTAATTTTACACGAATCA
>JANOEF010000641.1:0-39628 GCA_031413075.1 Acidobacteriota bacterium
GCTTTACGGCGACTCGTGAAATTATGAAATGCTACCCTCAAGCGAAAATTTTGATTCTCACCAAATACGAAACCGTCCGAATGCGCGAAGAAGCCAAAAAAGCCGGAGCGTGCGAATATGTTCTGAAAGAAAATTTGCTGACGATTCGGGAAATTATTCACTAAAACTCCTACCCCCAATTACCAAAAGACCAAAGGAAATTTGCTTTTCTTGTGGTCTTTTTGTTTGACGGCTAAATCGTCTCAGCGACTGAGGTTTATCAATTTGCAGGAAATTATTGATTCTTTAACCAATTAAGGCGCACATTGCATTGCCGGATTGCAGTTTACCGTGCTGGGACAACCTGTTTGGTTAAGGCAATCACCGGGATTTATGCACCCGCAAATTCCCGATTGGGCATTGATCGCAGTCGGCGCAATCATCGAAGCCACCACCGGCAACGCCACCATCGAAGCAAATCCGACCTTGCGGATAATTTCGCGTCGGCTCATTCCGGCAAATTCTGCCGGGGGCGCAACTTGACTTTCAACCAGCTCGTCTTTTTTCAGTTGCTCTAAAGCTAACCAAATAAAGCCTTCGGAAATTTTTGCGTTAAACTTGTTCCCAACGGCTTGGCTGATTTCGGCCACGGTTTTTGTGCCGTCGCACAATTGCCAGATAATCCCTGATGTTTCGTTGAGACAAAAGGCTTTGTTAAGGTTTAAATCGTAAATCAGAACTTCACTATTAAGTTCTTGAACAACAATATTTTCTTTCTTGGCGACAGGTAAAAATCGGCTCATAGAAAATCTCCACAACTAAAAATAATTTTAGAATAAGGCGGAGTTCTACTTAAGGATGAGGGTCCGAATATAAATTTGTATACCTAATTCCAGTTTAGTTTAGATAAGCATACCGTAAAAGCGATTAAAAACAAAAATGCGTGATTCAATTTTAATCGGGTGTAATTAAAAGTTAAAAGTGTGACTTTTCAGGCGAAAAATGAGTAATTCTTGTGAGAGTTGAGTGTTGCCTGACTTGAGCGGGGGCAGAGCCGCCCTTCCTCACTTGTCATTTGTGTGAGCTGGTCTTTTGCCTCTTTTACTTGAGTTCAAGCTGAAGATTGACCACTCAACTAGAAGAAATTGGCAAGTCGGGAAGGGTTGTTCTACGCCCGCTTTTCTCAAGCTGAGTCACACTTTTAATTACACCCATTTTAATCTGGTCTGCTCGGAAGAGGTTTATTGACTTCTTCGGGTGGTAAGTCCTGATAGACGCAGACGCGGTTTCGGCCTTCGCGTTTGGCGCGATAGAGGGCAGAATCAGCCATCTCGACCAATTCGATCGGGTCGAGTGAATCATTTGGAAAACAAGCAATGCCGATGCTGATGGTGATGCGGTGAGTTTTAGTCGGCTTGCCTTGTTTGAGAATACTAAATCTATATTCTTCCACCGATTCCCGGATTCTTTCGGCGGCTATCAGGGCTTGACCTAATTCGGCATCGAGCAAAAAAGCGGCAAATTCTTCTCCGCCGAAACGTGCCGCAACATCGCCGCTCCGCAGATTTTTCATAATGCAACCACCGATTTCTTCCAGTGTTTTACTGCCTGTCAGATGTCCAAAGGTGTCGTTTACTTTTTTGAAAAAATCAATGTCCATCATCAGCACGCAGAACGGACGATTTTCGAGTTGAGCGCGTCCGGCTTCGCGCCGGAGTTCGGAGAAGAAAGAACGGCTCGACAGCAATCCGGTCAAATCATCGTGCGAGAGCAGACGACGGATTTGCCGCTGATATTCGCGGTCAATTTCGTCCAAGAGTTCAAACCGCAAAATATGTTCGCCGATCGCAATTTTATCCCCATTTTGCAAGATTTCTTCGGTCACCGGATGGCCGTTTAGCAGAACTCCGTTCTTTGATTTCAAATCGGTCAAAATATATTTGGTTTCATTGGTTTCGGCATCAAGAATGGTTCGAATCAAAGCGTGCTGACGCGAGGCTTTGGTGTCGTTGATCCGAACATCCGCTTCGAGCGCCCGGCCAAGAATAACCTCTTCGCGCTCAAGTGGAATCGAGACAGCAAGCAAATCTCCGCCTAAAAAAACAAGGGCGGGTCGCAAATCTCTTTTCGGACGAATCGCTTTGGTCATAAAACTTCGGCGGGAGCATTAAGGAGCTTAGGCTCTAGTGCCTAAGTTACTAGAATAACTCAAATTAAAGGTTTGCGTCTAGGGGTTTTCTAATTTTTTTGCACCTCCCGAAAAAAGCAGATTGTTCAAATAGCCGGTTCAAATTTGAAGAGACAGGGCAAACATTGCTTTATTTAACATTTGCAGATTGTTTTTCGTCGCCTCCGTTTCTTGACACTTTCTCTTTGAGCAATTAGTATTTATAGTTTCGGCTCTGATGCCAGAAGTGTCTCTATATGTTTGAATCGCTGTCCGATAAATTAAAGCAAACCCTCAAAACCCTGCGTGGTGAAAGCAAGTTGACTGCTGAACACGTGGATGTCGCTTTGCGTGAAATTCGGAAAGCCTTGCTCGAAGCGGATGTAAATTACAAAGTCGCCAAAGAATTTGTTGATTCGATTCGCGTCAAAGCTGAAGGACAGGCGGTTTGGCAGGATTTGAAACCGCACGAGCAGGTTGTCAAGATTGTTTATGACGAACTGGTCGAATTGATGGGCGGAACCTCATCGCGTCTGGTTTTTACCCAGAAAACTCCAAACGTGGTGATGATCGTCGGTCTTCAGGGTTCGGGTAAAACTACTTCGACCGGGAAAATTTCGCGATGGCTCAAGGATAATCAAGAGCGGAACCCGCTCCTGGTCTCGGTGGACGTTTATCGTCCGGCGGCTCGCGAACAGTTAAAAGTGGTGGCCAACGCAGTCGGGGTCAATATTTTCGAGGGCAAAGATTCGAGCGATCCGCTGACGATTGTCCGCAATGCTTACACCTACGCGCAGGAAACGGGCTTTGATACGTTGATGATCGACACGGCCGGCCGTCTCCATATTGACGATGACCTGATGGTTGAGCTTGAACAAATCAAAGCTGAAACCAAACCGGTTGAAGTTCTCTTTGTCGCCGATGCGATGACCGGACAAGATGCGGTTCGCAGTGCCGAAGAGTTTCACAAACGAGTCGGAGTGACTGGCGTTATTCTGACCAAAATGGATGGAGATGCCCGCGGCGGAGCGGCGCTTTCGATCAAACAGGTTATCGGCCAGCCGGTAAAATTCGTCGGGGTCGGCGAAAAGTACGACGCGATCGAGCCATTTTATCCCGATCGAATCGCGCAGAGAATTTTGGGAATGGGCGATGTTTTAACGCTCATCGAAGATGTTCAAGGGAAAATTGACGAAGAAGAAGCGCAGAAGCAGTTGCAGAAAATGCAAAGCAACCAGTTCACGCTGGAAGATTTTCGCGCCCAACTCGGACAATTCAAAAAACTCGGCTCAATGTCGAAACTGATGAAAATGTTGCCGGAACAATTGACGGGCGGCATTACAATGACCGACGAGCAATCGGAACAGGTCGAAGTGCAAATGAAACGCACCGAAGCCATCATTGATTCGATGACCCGTCAGGAACGAAACAATCATAAGGTCATTGATGCGAGTCGAAAAACCCGGATTGCCAAAGGCTCCGGCTCAACTATTTCTGAGGTCAACGGACTTATTCGGCAATACGAGCAAATGAAGAAAATGATGTCGCAGATGAATCGTGGCGGACTTTTTGGAAAATTGGCCGGCAAAGCGATGAGCGGACTCAGCGGCGGATTAGGCAATATGCTCGGCGGCGGCGGACTCGGCGGAATGCTCGGCGGCGGCGGCGAAAACGAAGAATTTGATAATAATTATGACGAAACAAGAGATTCGTTAAGTAAAAGGTTAAAGAAGAAGAAGAGACACAAAAAACGCAGATAGTGGTCAGTTGCCAGTGGTCAGTTGTCAGAAAGACAACTAGCCACTGACCACCGACCACCGACCACTAAAAAATTATGTTAGCAATTAGTTTAATGAGAATGGGTACCAAGGGGAAACCTTTTTACCGCGTAGTAGTTAAGGAAAAACGGAGCAAACGTGACGGGAAATATCTCGAAAATGTCGGCACCTATAATCCGATGATGAATCCGGCGGACGTCAATTTGAAACACGACCGGATTCAATACTGGATTAGTGTTGGCGCACAACCTACGGATACCGTCAGAAGTTTGATCAAACATAATCCTGAGCAAACCGAAGAGGAAAAGGTTGTCGCCCTCGAAACCCGAAAAGCCAAAGTAGAAGCTGAAAAGCAAGCTAAAGCCGAAGCCAAACGAGCCGAAGAAGAAGCCAAGCGCAAAGCGGAAGAAGAAAGAATTGCCGCCGAAAAAGCTGAAGCCGACCGAGTCGAAGCTGAAAAATTAGCCGCCGAAAAAGCTGACGCTGACGCCCAAGCTGCGGCTGAAGCCGAAGCTCAGGCAGCCGCCGAAGCCGAAGCTCAGGCAACCGCCGAAGCTGAAGAAGCCGTGTCAGAAGTTACCGAAGAGGCAGCCGTTGAAACTACTGCTGAAGTTGCCGAAGAAGCCGTGACTGAAGTTGCCGAAGAGGCAGCCGTTGAAACTGCTGAAGTTGCCGAAGAAGCGGCGGCGGAAACTGCTGAAGCGACTGAAGCGACCGAAGAAAAAAAGAGTGAGTAGTCCGCAATTCGGAGTTTAACCTGTTTCTTTTGACTCTGGATGCTAAGCTCTAACTCTCAACTAACTATGAAAGAAGCTGTCGAAAAAATTGTCAAATCTTTGGTGGATAAACCTGATGAGGTTTCGGTCACCGAAGAATTATCCGGCCAAAATGTGATGATCAAGGTTCAGGTCGCCGAAGGTGACATGGGCAAAGTAATCGGTCGCGAAGGTCGGACGGTCAAAGCAATTCGCTCGCTTCTGTATGCGGCGAGCCACAAACACGGCCGGCGGTTTTTGTTAGATTTAGTTGAGTAGTTGTCAGCACTGTCATCAGTAACAGAAGTTAATGATTGCTATCGGTAACTCTATGGACTGGGTAACTATTGCCAAAATCACCCGAACGCGCGGATTGCGCGGCGAAGTGGTGGCGGAGATTTTGACCGACTTCCCGGAACGCTTTGGACTGCTTGAGAATGTTTTTATCGTCAAGCCGGACGGTCAGACTTTAGAAGTGAAACTCGAAAGGTTCTGGTTTCAAAAAGATAAAGTAATTCTCAAGTTAGCCGGATTCGACAAAATCGAAGAAGCTGAATCCTTGCGAAACTGCGAGGTTTGCATTCCCGAAAGCGAAGCCGTCGCGCTCGAGTCGGACGAATTCTACGATTGGGAACTAGAAAGTTGCGAAGTTGAAACGATCACCGGCGAAAAACTTGGCCGGGTCAAAGAACTCTTGCGAACCGGCGGGACTGAGATTTTGATTGTTCAAGGCGAGACCAAAGATTATCTTATCCCTTTTGCCGAAACGATTTGCCCGGATGTTGATATTGAAAACAAATTGATTCGCGTAGATGTGCCGGAAGGACTTCTGGAATTTTAGATTTGCGATTTTGGATTTTGGATTGAAAGAACAGATTTAAGATTTAAGATCTAAAATCCAAAAATGAAAATAGATATTTTAACAATTTTCCCCGAATTCTTTACCGAAGTTTTCGATTTTGGAATCATTCGCCGGGCCAAGCTGGCCGGAATTGTTGAAATAAATATTTACGATTTACGCTCTTTTACAACCGATAAACATCGAATGACGGATGATCGTCCATTTGGCGGCGGTGACGGGATGGTCTTAAAAGCCGAGCCGATTTTTCGGGCGATCGAGCAGATCTTTGGCACCGCGACGCGTCAAGACTTCTCTCCCGGAACGCGGGTCGTGCTGTTGACTCCGCAAGGCCGGGTTTTCAAACAGGCCATCGCCCGGGAATTTGCTGATGAATCGAAGCATATCGTTTTGATTTGCGGGCGTTACGAAGGCGTCGATGAACGGGTCAATGAAGTTCTGGTGACCGATGAAATTTCAATCGGCGATTATGTGTTGTCCGGCGGCGAACCGGCTGCCATCGTCGTTACTGATGCTATCGTCAGACTGTTGCCAAACGCATTGGGAAGTGAAACGTCGGCCGTTAACGATTCTTTTACGGAAAATTTACTCGATTTTCCGCATTACACACAGCCGCGTGAATTTCGCGAAATGATTGTTCCCGATGTTTTGTTAAGCGGAAATCACGCCGAAATTGAGAAATGGCGGAAATCAAAAGCGTTAGAAAAAACGCAAACAGTTAGACCTGATCTATTAAATAAGGAGAATGGTTGAAGTGAGTAATTTGAGGCCAATTAAACTAATTGTTAATTATTAATTATTAATTGTTAATTGAAATGGCTTTGAACAAATGCAGATAGAAAAACGAAAAGATAAAACGAACTTTTTTAATTTTTAACTTTTAATTTTTAATTAATCTGCCGTCACCTCTCACCGAAAAATAAAATGAATACATTAGATAGTGTTGAAAAATTGCAACTAAAAGATAACATTCCTGATTTTAAGGCGGGCGACACGGTACGTGTTCACGTCCGCATCAAAGAAGGAAACAAAGAACGTCTGCAAATCTATGAAGGTCTTTGCATTGCCCGCAAACACGGCGGCGCACGCGAAACCATCACTGTTCGCAAAATCAGTTTCAGCGTCGGAGTAGAAAGAATTTTTCCGATTCACGCGACCATTATTGATCATATTGATCTGGTTCGACGGGGTAAAGTTCGTCGGGCTAAACTGTATTATTTGCGTGCCTTACGCGGTAAAGCGGCTCGTATTAAAGAGCTCGACACACGCAACAAGGATGCGGCTAAAGCCCGCAAAAAGTAGTTTGCGATTTTAGCTTTGCGGTCTGCGGTTTTGAAAAAAATGAAAGATAAATTTCTGATTGAACCATCCTTAAATTTTGGGGAGACACAATCACAAATTGTAAATCGCAAATCGCAGATCGGACTCGATTTTGAAAAGCAAGCCATCTCAGAAGGCTATCGGTTGATCGCCGGAGTTGATGAAGTGGGACGCGGTTGTTTAGCGGGCTGTGTAGTCGCGGCGGCGGTCATTTTGGATTTATCCAAACCGATTCCCGAATTTTTGGACGATTCCAAAAAACTGTCCTCAAAAAAACGCGAAAGACTTGACCTACAAATCAAAGAAACTGCCATAACTTATGCAATTGCCCAGGTTGAGGCAGATGAAATTGACCGGATCAACATTCTCGAAGCAACCAAAAAAGCGATGCGGCTGGCGATTGATAAACTCAATCCGTCAGCCGATTTTCTTTTGATTGACGCGGTCAGATTAAAAGGTCATTTAACTGCCCAAAAAGCCATCATCCGCGGTGATGCAATTTCAGCCTCGATCGCCGCCGCCTCGATCATCGCCAAAACTTATCGGGATGATTTAATGCAGAAATTAGACAAGGTTTATCCTCAATACGGTTTTTCGCGCCACGTCGGTTACGGCACCAAAGCCCATTTTGAAGCAATCCGTCAGCACGGAGCCTGTGAAATTCACCGCAAAAGTTTTCGCGGTGTGTGGTGACGGATTCAGCAAAATACGAAACATTTTCATTGCGCTTTGAGTCCCGCCTGATGGTCTTTGAGAAATAAATCTAACTTGTCAGCAAGTATTTGGCTGGGAGCGCCCGCATCCGTGCGGGCTGAGCGCGAGAGCGCGAAAAAATCTCGTTGGGGGCTCAATTACCCAGAGGCAATCGCTTTGACGCCGCTTTCAGCGACGTAGCCCGCCCGGGATGCAATCCCTCCCAATGTCGCAGAACTTTTGCTGATCTGCTTATACCATTTACATTTAGAAACTGTGCATTAAATTTTGTCTCACTGGGAGCACAGACTGCAAGGAGCGCCCCGTTCCAGCGAAGCGATGAACGGTTGTGTGTGTCGAGGTGGAAATCAGGTTGAATTTTAATCCAACAGTTTCCACTTTCGACGCTTCGCGCGAAGGTGGGCAGACTGGCAGTCTGCGCTCCAGTCACTAGATTTTTTTTACGGTATCAATTCTCAAAGTTTGTTGGACTCTTTATTGCATGATTTTCAAGGGTCAAGGGTATAACTGCTAACTGCTAACTGTTCACTGGTAACTGTTATAAGCATCAACGAACATTATCCATAGACAATGGATAATGTTCATTGAATAAAATGGATTTTAGTCCAAAAACAAAATTAAAGGAAGACTTTTAACGCCTTAATCCGCAGTCACGAATCTATCACGCACCGAAGCAGGCAAAATTCATCGAAATGCTGATGGTTTCCGATTTATTGATCGCCGACAATTTCGATATAGTCCTTGGTCACGGTCGCGCCGCTCGCGGCACCGAGCAGTTCAAGCAGTTCTCCCAGCAGTTGGGCTTTGCGGTCGGCATCTTTCCGGCTCCAGGTCCGGCTCTTTATTTCAAGAAAATACCCAAGCCCCGGAGTGGTGACATTATCAAGGTTGAGGAAGAACTCCGTCTCCTTGTATTTGATGAGCCAGCGAAGGCGATCCTTTTCAATGGTCACTTCCGTTTTCGGGATAAAATATTCGCGATAAAATCGCAGCGAATTGGCCGCCGGGGCTAAGTATCGGCTCCGGGACAATAAAGCTTTATCCTCAAACTGGTCTTCGTGCTTTTGACCGATGAGGGTCAGGCGGGCCCGGGTTCTGGTCGGAACGCCTTTTTCATTCTCGATAAAATCATCTTCGCGGTAACGCAAACAGCCCTGAGACTCGTCTTCAAAGAAAAAATAGACGTCGTGCTGGCGGTAATGCCGCTCATAGATGATGTCTATGTCATTTTGCATCAAGGCTTTGATGATTGGGTCTGCATCCGCGATCTTAGCCTTGATCTGGACCTCAAACGACTCTTCTTCAATCGAACCACCGAGGGCGATCAGTTTCGACAAGACCGACTGCTCGCGTCCGATCAGGAAGGCGTCAACTTTTTTGGCAAGTTCGGCGGCTTCGCGCAGGAGTTCACCCTCTTCGACGGTCAACAATTTGCGGTCACGCATCAGCCATTGGCCGTTGACCATAACATCGGTCACATCGTTGGATTTGCCGGCATAGACGATCTGAGCGTAGGCATTGTCGGATGAGCGTCTGAACGACGGCGAGTTATGAAGCGGACTGAGATCAATCAAGATCAAGTCAGCCCGGCGGCCCGGAGTCAGCGAACCGGTCAAATGTCCGATATGAAGCGCCTGAGCACCCAGTCGGGTCGCCATCAGCAACGCTTGTGAAGCCGGAAGCGAGGTCGGGTCATTGTTCACGGCTTTGGCAATGAACGCCGCCAGCCGAACTTCTTCGAACATATCGAGGTCGTTGTTCGAGGCCGCTCCGTCGGTTCCGATTCCGACATTGACACCGGCTTCGAGCATTTTGACAACCGGGGCGAAACCCGAGGCCAGTTTCAGATTCGACGACGGATTATGTGAAACTCCGACTCCGGCATGATGGAGCGTGCGAATCTCGCCCATATCCAGATGAACGCAATGGGCGGCGATGACCTTGGCCTCTAATAGTCCTTGTTTTCTGACATATGGAATCACCGGCATCCCGGACTCGTTGCGCATATTTTCAACTTCCAAAGCCGTTTCCGCGAGATGAATATGCAGCGGAATATCAAATTCTATGGCGAGCTCAGCTGTTTCGCGCAAGATCTCCGGCGTCGTCGTATAGGGCGCATGCGGCGCAATGGCCGGAACGATCAGCGGGTGCCCTTTCCATTTAATGATGAACTCGCGGGCTTTTTCCATCGCATCCTCATACGAGGCGGCATCCGGCGTCGGAAACTTGAGGATAGACTGTCCGCAGACGCCGCGCATCCCGGCCCGGGCGGTCGCGGTCGCGACATCATCTTCGTAAAAATACATGTCGTTAAAGGTCGTGACGCCGCTCCGAATCAGCTCCCCGCAGGCGATAGATGTCCCCAAGTGAACAAATTCGGGCGTCGCAAACTCTCGTTCAACCGGCCACACATAGCCCTGGAGCCAGACATCGAGCCGCAAATCATCGGCAATGCCCCGGAGGAGGGTCATCGGGACATGCGTATGTGCATTGATCAGTCCGGGCATCAGCACTTTGCCCCGGCAGTCAATCGTTTCCGTGGCAGAAAAGTTCTTCGTGATTTCGTCTTCGGGTCCAACCGCTACGATGCTGTCGCCGCTCACCGCTACCGCACCCGGCCGGTATTGATTCATCTCGGCATCCATTGTCAGAACCATGGCATTGACAAAGATAGTATCTATAACTTGCATTTATTCTCCTTCAAAATTCATTTTGGGTATTTCCGACGCTCCCATAAATTCATCAACCAAAAAAAGTAGGTTAAGGATACAGGAAAATCGTCGTCAGCGACAAAAAAAATTCGAAGCTGTTAGTTGGGACAAAGCTACCCGTTTGGGTGGTGACAAATTGTTTACATTTATCTATTCTACTAACTCGTGAGGAGGGAATTATGAGACTTTTTTTTCCATTAGGAATTTATCCCCTACTTGATTGGACAAAAGGACCTTTCCAATTTGGTGCGGTGAGAGGCGGACGCAAACACGCTGCCTGCGATTTGGTTGCGCCAAAAGATACTGAGGTCTATGCCATCACCAACGGCATTGTGGTTGAAGACCTTCGTCCTTTTTACAACGGGACTTCTTCGATTGTCATAAATCATTATTATTGTCATGTCCGGTATGGTGAACTGAGGGAAAAAGGGGGAGTTAAATTGAAAGTCGGGGATAAGGTAACGGCCGGACAACTCATCGGAAACCTCGGAGTGCTGCATGACAAGAGTTCAATGCTCCATTTCGAACTCTATCAAGGCAACGAAGTCGGCCCCTATACGAATCGAGCAAATCCGCCTTTTATGCGCCGCAAAGATCTGTTAGACCCAACCCAATTGCTTTGGAGTTTGGTTTGTGTGAGAGCCAATCCGCAGTTTACGGCCGAGATTCCAGACCCTACTTGATCAATAATCGGGTCGGCGCCAAAATCGTGCCACTTAGATCAAAGACAAGACAGCAGGTTGCTGTAAATAGTTGATTCTATTGATGGAGATGAGGGGGATCGAACCCCTGACCTCTGCATTGCGAACGCAGCGCTCTGCCAAACTGAGCTACATCCCCTGGTCGAATTACCAATTACCAATTACCAATTACCAATTACCAATTACGAATTACCAATTACCAATTACCAATTACCAATTACCAATTACCAATTACCAATTACCAATTATTATTGAACCGTATTGGCGGGTAACAGAGAGCCGCTCATATCCGAAGCAAAGGCAAAACCATCCTCGATTTTGCCGACGACGCCGTGAAACAGAATTTCCGCGTCGTCCAAAACTACTACCACGTCACCCGGACTATGAGCTTTTTCATCGATCTTAAATTTGATGATCCCCGCGTTTCCGCTGATCTGACTCAAGGTTTCGTATTCAAAATCTTTGACGTTATAACTGATTGTCTGACAAAAACTAACTTCCATTATTTATCTCCTAAAAAAATTTAACCACAAAGACACCGAGAAGACAACGCCAAATACGTTTCGTCTCAGATAGGGACAAAATCCAAACCGATCGCATCGTGATCAGAAAGCGGAATGCCCTCTGAATTCTTAAGTTTACCGATCGTCTTTGGTTTTCCGACCATCTCAATGCCCTTTCCGGTGAACCAATCAAGCCGCACCGACACTTTGCCGCCGACCTGTTTGGCCGCCCAAAAAATAAACGGAAAACACCAGCCCGGTACCCAATCGCTCAAATTGGTGTTCTTTTCAATGCTGTCCATATCGTAATGAAGCGTGCCGACGCCCGCCTCGTTAAAACTTTTATATTCCCAGCCACGGCTTTCGACGTGAGCAAACATTGGACGCTCAAAATGCCGGTCGGGATGCGGAAAATGATTTTTGGCCGTGTTTCGAATTCCGGTAATACAAACCCGCCACCAATAGCCCAAAATAGCGTGTGTTCCGGTTTGCGAATTAAAGGTCGAAGTGTTCCAATCGCCCCCGATAATGGTCGGCAAAGGCGGTAAAGTATCCAAATGGTCAAGAATAATTTGGACTTGTTTTTGCCGATGCTTTCTGGAACAATGCGCGTCCAGATGCATCGTGACCGCCCGGAAAGTGCCCGCCGGATGTTCAATATCGGCCACGATGGCCCGCAAGTAGCCAAGCCGTTTTTCCTTGCCCCACATTTTGTCCTTGCCGTTCGGCAAATCAACCGCATGAACATTTTTCAACGGATATTTGGAAAACATCGCGAGTCCGTGGATTGATGTGGTGTTTTCGCCCTCCATCATCGCCTCCACCCCGCTTCCCTTTTGCAAGGCAATATAAACCGGCGCAAAGGCGTAATTTAATTTCAATTCCCGGGCAATTTCCTGGGCGACAAAGCGATTTCCGCTCCTCGCCATTCCGTAATCAAGCTCGGTCAAAAGGTATAGATCTTTAGCTTTGAGATCATCATGATTTTTGAGTGCGTTCAAAATCCCTTCAAAAATGCAGCCGCGTTCAAGGTTCCAAGCAACGGCGGACACGGATTGCGGGTTGCGGATTACGGATTGCGGATTTTCGGAAAAATTTTCACAAACAACTGCGCCCAATATCCTTTCGACGGTCGGCTTAATTTTCCGATAAACAGCGGATTTTTCCGTCTCCTCAATCGAACTAAATTTGAGCAGTTCGGGAAAATATTGATTCAAATCGTGGTCGAGAAGAGAAATATCGTTCTTCTCGGTGAACGTCTGCGCTTTTGTCATAAAGGATTAAGCATACGAAATTGAAAAGGAAAAAACAATTGAAATAAACTTTTTACTTCGGGTGTTTTAGTCCGTGTATGTTTGACGAAAACTACCTGCACACACACCCAGAACCGCTTTTGCCGTCATTCCAACGGCAGAAAAACTAAACGCTAACCGCGAATTTACCGGACGCGGTGTGACCATCGCTTTTCTTGATTCGGGATTTTATCCGCATCCTGATTTTGCCAAAAGAGTCGTTAAATTTCACGATATTTCGGGCGAAGAAAAATCACTCAAATCAATCAAACCAAAAGGCTATCATTGGCACGGAACGCAAACTGTGACGGATTGGGCGGGCAATGGCTCTCTTTCAAAACGAGTTTTGCCTCGCCGATCACGGGTTTGGTGATTGCTCAAAGGATCGAAGCAAATCCGGGTTTAACTCCTGCCATCGTCAAAAACATTTTAATTTCAACGGCTTCGCGTCTTTCAGAATTCTCCCCAATTCATCAGGGCTGTGGAGTTTTGAACGCCCATTTAGCCGTTGAAAAAGCCTTCAAAGAAATACACTTTTTTGACCATCAAACTCTCACGCCGCCGCATATCGAAGGCGATAAAATCGTCTTTTATTATCACGATAACAATGCAAAAATCGTTCATTTAGCGAGTGATTTTAACAGCTGGAGTTCGACTGCAAATCAATTTTTCAAAAATGGCGATGGTTTGTGAGGCACGCCTAAATGCCAACTCTTCCAAGCGGTTAAGCAGGTCAGCAAATGTTTGGCGACATATTAAAAATCAAGAAAAGTTTGCAAATAGTTTCGTCACTTTGGTTTTAGGGTTTTCTTCATTGTCCATTGTCCATTGTTAATTGGGCATTGGTGCTTAATATCACTACAAATTCGTCATCAACGATACTCGTTGGTTCGAAGACACCCCCAACGGAATCAAAGAAGAAGATAGTTTTGGGAGATTTAATTCAATTTTGCTGATCGAATAACGGTCTGCAAAATCATTTAATCCTTTTTTCGTTTGCTACGCCTGAAAACTTCGCCGCCTCCGCCAAAATAGGTCATCAGCAAAACAAGCAAGTGCGCGACAAACCAGATATTTTCGTAACCCATATTTTGATAAATGTAAATCAGAATCAAAATTCGCGGAACAAAAACTCCGAGTAAAACATCAGCAATTTGAGGCACAGTATTATTTGGATACCAGCCTTGAATCAAATAAATGATCAAAACAATTCGCGGTGAAAAGAGTGAAAACAACAAAAAATAAAAGTCCATGCCAGTGTCCACCTTACTTCAAATTTAATTAACCATTATTATCCGCTCTTTATTAAGAAAACTCAAAAAATAATGGAATAAACATCTAAGCGGGGGTAAAGCAAACTGGCGTTGCCGCGACACCATCCGTTTGATAAGGAAACCAATTAGTCGCTGTAAGTGACTAAGCAGGTCAGCAAATGTTTGGCGACATATTAAAAATCAAGAAAAGTTTGCAAATAGTTGAGTAACCTTGGTTGTTGGGTTTTATTTATTGTCCATTGTCCATTGTTAATTGGGCATTGGTGCTTAACACTCAACAATTTATGTTCGTCTCCTGCAGAGACTGAAGGTCTTTTTTAACCAACGCAGCGATGCTCCCTCCGCTATGTTGTTAGTCATCTTCGATGACCAAGATCTGATTATTCTAAACTGTTACAAGTTATTTTGTACATATTCCTCAGACCAAAAAGCCCGGACACAAGGGTTAATCAGGCCGATCCGGTTGTGGGGCAATCGCCATAAAATCTTTTTTGAACCGGCGCGTGTAGTCTGCCAGGAGTTTCTGCACGCGCCCTACATTTGCCGCCCACAAAACCAGCCCGACATGGTGTTCTTTTTTGGCCCGATAAAAAATTTCGGGATCGGTATAGGACGAAGTATCAGGATATTCCTGTTTAGCTAATGAGACAATAATTCCGCCGTAATCAGAGCGCTTTGGTTGTGGCAGATAGGGTTCATCGTCAGTTGCCATTTCGATTCTGGCCCACTCCCGCCAGATATTGAGCCCGCTGGCGGCTTCGATGGCCTCGGCGGTGTATGCGCCGCCAACCCGCGAACCGATCTCCAAAAAATAAAACTCGCCATTTTTGCGGCTTTTGATAAATTCAGCGTGAGTGACTCCCTGTTCAAAGCCGAAGGCGTTTAAAACTTTTTGGTTGGCACTAAGTAGCTGACGATATTCATCTGAATCATATTCAATCGTATATGAAGTGGAAACGCCGCCCTCCACCGCAATTTTGAGTGGCGCCGACCCATAGCGATTCGCGAAACCAACCGCAACCTGACCGTCGCTCACCAACGAATCCACATGATAGACCTCGCCTTCGATAAATTCTTCGAGCAAATAGGCGTCAGCCCTCTCACTCAACGCTTGATTTTGATTGAGCGCGTCAATTGTCCTCCAGACCTGTTCGGATTCCTCGAGCTTTTT
Organism: Acidobacteriota bacterium; assembly: GCA_031413075.1. Taxonomy (GTDB): domain Bacteria; phylum Acidobacteriota; class Blastocatellia; order Pyrinomonadales; family Pyrinomonadaceae; genus JAIBCC01. The sequence continues at coordinate 15,225 of JANOEF010000641.1, forward strand.
AATACCAATGGCGGAGGCATCAGCCCGGGGTTTTAACACCCACGGCGCCGGAACCCGTTCCATAAATTCACCCACCTCCTGATAGTTGAGGGCGTGAACAAAATCGGCTTGAAGGATGCCGGACTGTTTGCTCTCGCAGCGCATCGAATGCTTATCCCGAAAAAGCCGCGACTGCGAACTATACATTCCGGATAGGCCAAAATGTTCGCGCAAACGGCCCGCCGTGATAACATCGCCCTCCTCTAAAGCCACAATGTGAGTGGGCTTATTCATCAAGGCGAGAAAGACAGCCGCCTTCAGAAATGACTTTATTTCGCCGTCATTTGAAACGGGAATGATTCCGTCCAGACTTTCGCGCGCCCACTCTTCGTCGAGTTTCGCTTCGCGGGTCAACAAAAATACGCGGTGCCCCAAATCTTTGCATTCACGCATAAAATCATTGCCTTTAAAATAGCTGGCTAGACAAAAGACCGTATTTGTTTGAGAGTTCTTCTTGTTCGTCATTTTTCAACACTTTGGTAATACAATCTTTTACTTTATTCCATCTCTTAACGCAAATCTAGACAATTTTTCCGCCAGCCTTTGGTAATAGAAGCTAATTCAAACCCCCAAAATCGCTAACGACCTTTGCCTTTTTACCTTTTACCTTTAAGCTTAATCTTTATGCCAAACTCTATTCGCACGTTACAGATTCTGCTCCACATTGCATTTTTCCTTTCGGGGATTACGACGATTTTGATCGGTCAGGTTCTGCCCATTTTATCTAATCGGTTTGCGCTCAATGATTTGCAAGCCGGATTATTCTTTCCGGCTCAGTTTGCGGGTTCGCTGATCGGAACTTTTTTGACGAATTGGTTTGGCCGAAAAAATAAGTTTTTATCCGCCAGTATGGTTGGCTCTTTTCTGATGGGCGTGGGAATTTTAATGCTCAATCTTCAAAGTTTTGAACTTTGCCTGTTAGGTTTTTTCTGTAACGGTATCGGAGTTGGCTTAACTCTTCCTTCGATCAATATGCTCATTTTGGAACTCAATCCGTTTCGCGCCACCTCAGCCGTCAATATCCTTAATTTCTTTTGGGGATTGGGAGCGATCACTTGTTCGGTGACAATCTACAATCTTTCAAAAAGCGTCGGATATTTTCCGATCAGTGCCGTTCTCTCGGGTTCCTTGCTTTTAATTGCCATCTTACTGCTCCTGACACCGAAAGGAATCGAGCAAAAGCCAACTTTCGCCGCCGAAGATTCAGATGACTTTTCAACTCCGATTTGGACAAATCCGATTGCCTGGCTGATTGCCGGGTTTAATTTTATTCACGTCGGGTTTGAAAGCGGAATGGGCGGTTGGCTGCCAACCTATACCGAAAGACTCGACGGACAGGGCTCTGTCTGGTGGCTGGCACCGATTTTTTTGTTTTGGCTGTTTTTTGTCATCGGACGCGGAGCGGCCCCGATTTTTCTCCGCTATTTGGACGAAAACAAACTACTTCTCGCCAATTTGCTGATTATTCTGGGTGGAATGATTGTTTTATTAATCGCCAGGGACGCATTTTTGCTGGCCGTCGGTGCCGCCGTCGCGGGTTTGGAACTTCATCAATTTTTCCGACCAATATGTCCCGTTTCACCCAAACTTTCGGCGCCTCAGCCTCCCGCCGGGCCATGCCGTTTTTTATTTGCGGCACGCTCGGTGCAACTTTTACGACTTGGCTCATCGGCTATTTGTCCAATTATTTCAATAATTTACATTCGGGAATGTTTATTCTTTTAGGCAGCGGGATAATTTTGATTGTTTTGCAAATCGTCCTGCAATTTCGGGAAACTCCCGTTAATTCAACCCAATAACGCGAAACGAGGTCTGAGAAATAGATCGTTCATTTGTGCGAATCGGCGCGACATACCTAAGTTTTTTAAATTTTAGACTGGCAGAATTTCTCGTTTTCGGGTTTAGATTGAATTTATGAACAAAATTTTAGGTATTTTACTGGCACTAGTTTTTGCGTTTTTGTGTTTGCTGCATCTTTATTGGGCATTTGGGGGAGTTTTCGGAAATTCGGTAGCGATTCCAAGTGTTAGCGAAAAACCTCTTTTCGTCCCGTCAGTGTCAGCAACTTTAGCGGTCGCGTTTGCCTTATTTTTGGCGATGCTGACGATTTTGGGACAAATCGGTTATTTGGGCGAAATAGTTCCAAAATGGATGTTTCGTTGGGCGGCGTTGGTGATTGCAGTATTGTTTTTGCTACGGGCGATCGGTGAATTTAAATATGTGGGATTTTTCAAACAGGCGAGTGATTCCGGCTTTGCTTTTTGGGACACAGTTTTATTTTCGCCGCTTTGTTTATTCATCGCGATTACCTCTTTTTTAATCAGTTATCGGAAAAGCTGAGGAAAAACTTTAAAAATTATTGGAATAAATCAGAGGTTTTACTTGATTAAAAGATAGAGAACTTATGTTTTGGGCAGAAATTATCGTTTATACAACCTTGGTTTATTTGGGCATTGGCTTTTTGTTTGCCATTTGGTTCGTCATGTCGGGCGTTACTAAAATTGACGACTCGGCCAAAGCGACGGGCATTGGATTTCGTCTGCTCATCTTTTTCGGCGCGACGGCATTTTGGACCTTGCTCATGTGGCGGTTACTTAAAGGAGAAAAACGACCGCTTGAGCAAAACGCTCATCGTGATCAATCATCAGGATGATTAACAGCTTTTCTTTTTTTGGGTAATTCGTGAGCACGCTGAAATCAAGACAAAAGCAACTAAATCCTTTCATTTTCAGTGCGTTTTAAAACGTTGGATCAAAGGTGATCAACTATTTGCAAATTTGGTTTGGGGGGGGTCTTCATTGTCCATTGTCCCTGGTTAATTGTCCATTGGTGCTTACTATTTACCGAACTTGGCCCGAATCTTTACTGCCCGCTCAATGACATCAACATTTTCCAAAACCTTGAGCCGCAAATCTTTATCCAAATTCGGATTATCGGCTAAAAATTTGTTGACGATGTCGAGAGCCGGTTGGCTTTTTTGCCCGCCGATAAATGCGCCGAGCCAGCCGTTGACAAAGAAAATCTTGCGATTGCGTTTCAAATTCGGTAATTCGGCTAAGGCTTTTTCGAGGTAGATTTGGGTTAACTCGCTCTGTCTGATCGAATTAAAAGGAACAAAAGCCGCTTCGATCCAGCTTTCGGAAATTTCTTTGTTATTGATGAATTTGTCAAAATACTTTTCTTTCACATCCGCTTCCGGAATACCTGCCCCGGAAGCATAGATATAGCGTGCTTCTTCATCGGTAATTTTGCTGACTTCCTGCGCAAAGTTTTTTTGAATCTCCTGTCTGCCGAACTCGTCATTGAGGATACCAAGACGAGTTAAAATATCGTATCGGTCTTTCAGCTTTAATTTAAAGTCCTTAATGCTCAGTTTTCCGGTATAAATATTCCTCAGAACTTCTCTGGCTTTTTCCGAACTTGCGACATTCAAAAATGAACGATAAAACGTAATCCGCTGTCCGAGCGTTTCTGCCGTCTGCATTTTATGGATGAGGATTTCTTCGAGCTTCGGAGCCAAATTTTCGCGCGTTTTCTCATCCAGATAATAATTCAACGCCATATTGACCCGACCCAGCATTGACGCAACAATCGTTTCATCTTTCTCGGCGGAAACGTTTTTGATGACCAATTCGGCATATTCTTTCGGATCGAGTTCGGCTTCGCGGACTGCATCCCACAAACTGCCATACATCATCGCCCGCAGAAAATCGTCCTTTTCGTTTTGGACATTGGCGAGAATGTAATCGCGGCTTTTTTCGTCGAGCAGGAAAATGCCGTAGCCGTAATCAAGATAGTTTGGGAAAATAAATTCGGGAAGTCTATCAATTGGATGAGGCGGGCAACATGTCCAGATTTGAATAAGACTATTAATCCCATCCTTTTGTAATACTTTTCTGTATGAATTCCCTTCTTCATAACCTAAAAAAGCAGTCGTTTTCACTTCCCACCTGCCGCCACTTTCCAAAGAATCTTTTTGGTTCCAAGAGTATTCAACAAAAGCATTGCTCGGCGGATTTCCAACATGGACATTTTTCTTATTCATCCGAAAAATTGGCATACCTCGTTGAGTAACCCATTTTTTTGCCCAATCCTGCAAATTTTTCTTGCTTGCAATCTCAAATTCCGTCACCAAAACTTGCCAAGTCGCATTTCCAAACTCGTGTTTTTTCAAAAATGAACGAACAGCCATTTGAAATTCTTTTTCGCCCAAATAGAATTCAGCTTGTTTCAAAAACGAAGGGGCTTTGCTGTAAACGATCGCGCCGTAAGCTGATTTTGCCGCGCTCAAGTTTGGGATTTCCTGATAAATCGGGGTCGTGCCTTTGGTTGAATCGGTTTGATAAGCGGCGACTTTGTTGCGTTCATAAAAGGCTTTCCAGGCTTTATGTTCGGGCATGACTTTCTCCAGCGCTTTAAAACCCATAAAAGTCGCAAAACCTTCTTTGAGCCATAAATCGTCAAACCATTTCATCGTCACCGTATCGCCAAACCACTGATGCGCCGCTTCGTGAAAAATCAGCGTCGCGCGGGAAATATAATTTTCTTTGGTCGGCTCGCTGGGGAAAATAATCGCATTTTCGCGCAAAAAAGTTGCCCCGGCGTGTTCCATCCCGCCAAATGGAAATTCGGGAATCAGAACCAGATCGTATTTCGGAAACGGAAATTTGTAATCAAAATATTCTTCGAGATATTTGACGCATTCGCGATTGAGGCGGAAAATTTCCTGTGCGTGAGGTTTAAACTTTTCGGCTTGTGATTTGCGAATATAAATTATCGAGGCAGAAACGCGCCCGTTAGGAAGCGTGTCACTCGATGGAGTTGAGACACGATCCTTCACCGTCGCGTTTCCGCCTGTTTCGTCAAACTCTGCAAAATCGCCGACTGCAAAAGCAAAAACATAAGTTGAAATTGGTTTAGTTTCTTCAAAATTTGTGGTAATTAACTTTTTTTCATGATCTTCCGAATGGGTTGGCGGAACTTCTTGAATCGGATTTCGAGTTGTATTTGATACTGTTTTCCAGTGATGAGGTGCTTTTATCGAAAGTGTAAATTTCGCCTTTAAATCAGGCTGGTCAAAAACCGGAAACGCGGTGCTGGCATCAGATGGCACAAAAAGCGAGTAGATATATTCCTCGCCGTCTTCTTTGTCAACGAAGCGGGTGATGGCCGAACCGCTGGTTTTGATGGGCGAGGCAAAGTTTATTTTGATGACATTTTCGCCGATTTTTAGATTTTCGCGGGAAATTCTGAGATGTTCGGCAGCTTCGGTGACGAGCGGTGTTTGACCGTTGAGCGACATCACCTCAGCGTCAGGTTTGTCTTTATCATTTTGAAACTGAGTCGTTCGCCAATCCAGAATCAAATCATTTTTCGCCCCTTCTTCGTCCAAAGTGACCCGAATTTCGATGTTCCCTTTCATCAATGGTGCGCCTTTTTCGAGCGTCAGATTTAGTTTATATCGGACATCACGGTAATGCTTTGCCCTCCACTCAGCCAGCGGTTTTGAAACTCCCGGTTCGATTGGTGGTGGTTGGGAAAGGATTGTGGTAGTCATTATCAAAAAAACTAAAAGAAAAACAAATCGTCGCATCATAACTTCAAATATTACCCCAAAAAACAAAAGCGACAAACTTTTCTGAAAAAAGTCTGCCGCCTCAAGTATTAACCTTGAGAAAAATTAAAGATTAAAATTGAAACTGACAAAACCGGCCGCTTTGACCGCTTGTCCGTCGCGCATGAATGGTTTGAACTTCCATTTTTTGAGCGCGTCCGTGGCGGCTCGTTGCAGCATCGAAGGACCTGAACTCTTTTGCACTTCGCCAATTGATCCGTCTTCATTGACCAGAACCTCAACCTTGACCGTGCCCGTCATCCGCATTGTTTTAGCGGCCGGCGGATAAGTCGGAGCAACTTTGGCGGTCGCATATTCAATCAGTGAACCAACTTGAATCGGAGAATCATCTTTGGTGGTATTTTCAACTTTCGGCTCTTCGGTTTTGGCTATCGTGGCTTCCGGTTTCTGTGGTTCTTGCGTATTCACCTTGCGATCTCGTCCCGAGGGGTCTGGCGAGACGTTTTTAATCGGCTCAAGAGATTCCTGTTTCGGAACTTCGATAATCTTGGTCTCTCCGATCGGCTCATTTTTGGCACTGGTTTCGGGTGAAGTGGTTTTCGCAGTTTCGACCTTTGGAGTTTCTATTTTCTCTGGCTTTGATTCGTTAGCTATCGGAATATTTTGAGTCGCCGATTCATTTGTTTTAGATATGACCGGAGCGGAATTAGTCGCCACCGTTTTGCTGGTATCAATCGTGTTCGGCGTGCCGTCATTAACCGTATTGATAATCGTTGTCCGCGACGTCGTCAGCCGCTCACGAGCGTCCGCCATCTGGTCTTTCCAACGCCGTGCATCGTAATCATCACGGGCTAAACCGCTGCGGGCATTGCTGGATTCTTCTAAAAGTGCCATCGAATCGGCCGTCAGTTTTTTGGTTTCGCCTAAAGTTTTTGAATGATTGATGACCGATTCCAGAGTTTCGCGCATTTTATCAACATCTGAAACGGCTTCGGTCGGCAAATTACGGTCAGAGACGCTCAAGCCGAGCGATTTATAGCGGTCAAGCTGATTTTTCGCCCCCCTCACTACTTGCGCGGCCACCGCAAAATAATTCGAATTCGGTTTATTAGCTTTGTGGGCGTTGAAAACTTCGGTCAGAAGAGTGTTTGCACGTTTATAATCCAGCTGTTCTAAATAACAGTTCATGAGCATTACTTGAACCACACTATTGACAGTCGGGTCGTTAGATTCGCGCTTGATTCCCTCCAGCTCGTAAATCGCGGCGGCATAATTTTTGACCGCCACAAAGGCTTTTGCTTTCGAAACCCGCGTCCGCATGACATCACCGGAAGTTGGGACTTGAGCAAAAATTCCAAAAACAAAAAGTAAAACTAAACCTAATGATGTTACTATTCTTCTGACGCTGAGCGGCATTTGAAGTCTCCTCCTCAAAACTACATGGAATTGATTTTTTCCGCCTTGATTAAACTCAGTGAGTCTATCATAGACTTTCTTAATGTATTGCATAACTAACTATTATCCCTATTCAACCGCATTTCTGCAAGTCAGTTAAAAATAACGGCTAATTATTAGCTAGACTTTTGATGATTTTCTGGCGGAAAACGTTTGCGTCTTTTTTTATAGCACTTTCTTGGAGAGTAAGCAAACGTCTTTGAAACATAACAACTTTGCCGTTAATAATAACCGTCTCAACCTCGCTTGATTTAGTCGCATAAACCAGATGCGAATAGAGGTTATACATCGGCGTTTGGTGAATCGAATCCATCTCAACAATCACCAGATCCGCCAGTTTTCCATTCTCGATCGAACCGATTTTATCTTCGAGATGAAGCGCCCGCGCCCCGCCGATAGTAGCCATTTCAAAGACTTCCTGAGCCGACACGACTTTTGGATCGCCGGTAAAAAGTTTGTGCAGTTTAGCGGCCGTATCCATTTCTTCCCAAAGACTTAAATCGTTATTAGAAGCCGCTCCATCGGTGCCCAATCCGACTCGCAGCCCTTTTTTGAGCATCAACGGAATCGGAGCCACGCCGGCCGCAAGTTTCATATTCGATTGCGGGTTATGCGCGATACCGACTTCATATTTTTTCAAGATATCAATTTCTTTTTCATTCGCCTGAACGACATGGGCGGCAATGACCCTATCATTGAAAAAGCCGATTTTTTCCATAAACTCGATCGGGCGCAGTCCCTGATGTTTTTGTTGGATAAAATCGGTTTCAGTGTTGGCTTCCGCTAAATGGATGACCAGCGGGGCATTTAATTTATCCGAAAGTTTTTTGGTTTCGAGCAAATGTTCCAGTGAAACCGTATAGGGCGCATGCGGCGCAATGGCCGGCACAATGAGCGGGTGATTTTGCCATTTTTTGACAAATTTTTCGGTATAAATGAGCGCCTCGGCAAAGTTTTTATTATCCGGCGCGGGAAAATCAATCAGCGTTTCGCCAAGCACGCCGCGCACACCGGCTTTGGCAGTTTCATCCGCAATGGCATCTTCGAAGTAATACATATCGCAGTAGGTCGTCGTTCCGCCGCGAATAAATTCTGCTAACCCGAGCCGGGTTCCGGCCCGCACAAACTCTTCATTAACATTCTTTGCTTCAGCCGGAAAAATATATTTCGTGAGCCATTCCTGCAAATCCAGATCATCCGCGATTCCCCGAAAAAGTCCCATCGGAACGTGGGTATGAGTATTGATCAAACCCGGAATGATGATTTTTCCTTTGGCCTCAATGAGCTGTTTCGGACGGGCATTTGGCGGCAATCCTCCGCCTTTGCCAACATAGACAACTTTGCCGTCTCTGACCGCAATTACACCATTTTCAATTACTTGTCGGCTTTTATTCATCGTCACGATGGTTCCGCCGGTAATTATTAAATCATATGCAATGTGGGCTTTTTTCTGGGCAGAAATTGACTGGGGATTAGATAAAAGAAGGGATACAAAAACGATTAGTAAAATTTTCAACTTTTCCATAGCTGAATTTACTACAAAATTGTAGAAAAATGCAAATTATTCACAAAACCGGCAAAATAGTTTAGAATCTTTTCGAGATCAAAAAAATATGTCTGCGGTAATCGAAATTATTGAATCCAGCCCAACCTTAACCGGAAATTTCAACGGTCAAAACCTCAAATTACGTCAAATCACCGTTAAAGAATACGATGCCATGATCGAAAACGGAGTTTTTGACGCAAATGATCAAGTTGAATTGTTAAACGGAGCAATCGTCGAAAAAATGCCTCAAGGAACAAAACACTCAGCCGCCACCTATCGGATTGCCAAAAAATTCTTCAAAATTTTTGATGAAAAAGCAATAGTTAGAATCCAAGATGCCATTTGGCTTGATGGAATTTCCGAGCCTGAACCCGATATTGTGGTTGCCTATCCCAAAAAAGACGATTATGAAAAATCTCACCCGACTCCGGCTGAAATTTACTTAATTTTGGAAGTTTCCGATTCAACCCTAAGCTACGATAGAAACGCTAAAAGCGAGGCTTATTCACGAGCGGGAATCCGACAATATCTGGTGCTAAATTTACCGGATAAAACCATCGAAGACTACCGCGAGCCAAGTGCGAACGGCTTTCAGGCAAAGCAAACTTATCGCCTCGGGCAAGAATTTAATCTGGTCGCTTTTCCTGAGGTAGTAATTTCTGTGAGTGATTTTTTACCAAATGAATGAGGGCTCAATTATTCCTCTGAAAAATAGTCCGAATCAGGTAAGCACCAATGCACAATTAACAATGGACAATGGACAATGGAGAAAACCCAAAAACGAAAGTGACTCAACTATTTGCACACTTTTCTTTATTTTCAAAATGTCGTAAAACTTTTGCTGACCTGCTTATCGCCATAAAACTCAATTATTTTACCTTCAGATAGAATTTCTCTACATCGCCCATTGTCAATTGTCCATTGTCCATTGTCCATTGATACTTGTCACTTCAAAAACTTGGTATCAAAAGCCCTCGGTAAAAGTTCCCGCATCTGAATAACTTCCGACTTCCCTTTCAAATTGGCCAAGATGACCGGGATGTCGTGGCAAAATTCCCAAATAATTTGCCGGCAACCTCCGCACGGCGGCGTCAGTTCTTCGGTATCAACTACTACGGCAATGGTTTTGAAATTCATTTTGCCTTCTGAGACGGCTTTCCAGATTGCCACCCGCTCGGCGCAAACGGTCAAACCGTAGCTGGCCGATTCGATATTGCAGCCGATAAAAATTTCGCCTTCGTCGGTCTCCACGGCCGCGCCGACCTTAAAGTTTGAATACGGCGCAAAAGCTCTCTCACGGGCGGCATGTGCCGATTCGATCAGTTTTTCTTTATTCATTTTCTGTTTTGTTAAAATTATGTCCGCTTTTTTGCAACAGTTCTTTGCTTAATTCTTCGCGGATTTTGCTGCATAAAAATTCGATTCCGATTTCGTGATTGCCGCCTTCGGGGATGATGAGGTCGGCATTTCGTTTAGATGGCTCGACAAATTCAAAGTGCATCGGGCGAACGGTCGCAAAATATTGGGCGATGACGGATTCAACTGTCCGGCCGCGCTCGACAATATCGCGCCGCAGTCGGCGAATAAAGCGAATATCGTCAGGCGTGTCCACAAAAACGCGAACATCCAGAAGGTCTAAAACCAGCGGTTCGGCAAAAATGAGGATGCCCTCCAGAATAATGACCGGTTTTGGCACAATAGTTTCACTTGTGCTGGTTCGGGTATGAGTTTTGTAATCATAAACCGGCATCTCGATTGATTGCCCCTGCTTGAGGCGTTTCAAATGATTGACCAGCATCCCGTTATCAAAGGCGTCGAGATGGTCAAAATTGGCTTGATGCCGTTCATCCAACGGCATATCCGCCAGGTTTCGGTAATACGAATCCTGTTCAACCAAAATGACGTTTTCTTTTCCAACAGCTTCGACAATTTTTCGCGCAATGGTAGTTTTACCAGAGCCTGTTCCGCCGCAAATTCCAATGATCATAAAACCGATGGGGTGAAAGAGAGACACGGAGTCGGAGAGAAAAGCCGCCGTGTCACCGTGTCACCGCGTTCCCCCTTCGTTTATTCTGACTATAATCCGTTTCAATAACTCTTTAAAGATCCCGGCTACTTTGGCGCCTGTCTCCATCACTTCCTGGTGATTGATGACCTCATCGCTCATCCCGGCCGCCATATTGGTAATGCACGAAATGCCGAGAACCTTCATCCCGAAATGCCGGGCCGCAATGGCTTCGGGGACGGTGGACATCCCGACCGCATCGGCTCCGAGCATTCGATACATTCTGATTTCAGCCGGCGTTTCATAAGTCGGGCCCGACAGCGCACAATAAACTCCGCGCCGCAAAATCTGACGAACTTTTGGGTCAACTCCCTGGTCGAATCGCTCCTGCATTATTTCTTTGGCCGCCTGACTGGCGATTTGTTGAAACACAACATCATAAACCTGGGTCATATCCGGAAATCTGACCCCAAACCGCTCATCATTCTCTCCGCGGAGCGGATTAACTCCCATCAGATTAATATGATCCCGGAGCAGCATCAGAGTTCCCGGTTTATTACTTGTTCTGAGACTGCCTGCCGCGTTGGTCAAAATTACATTTTTGACGCCCAGCAGGCCAAAGGTTCGCATCGGAAACATCACCTGCGTCATTTCGTAGCCTTCGTAAAAGTGAAACCGGCCCTGCTGAACAGCGATCGAAACGCCGTCCAACTGTCCCAAAACCAATTGTCCGGCATGCCCTTCGACAGTTGAACGGGCAAAGCCCGGAATCTCCTCGTAAGCAATTCTGACCGCATTTTCGAGGTCATCGGCAAAGGCTCCGAGTCCGCTCCCCAAAACGACCGCCGTTTCAATCGGAGGAGCATATTTTGATTTAATAAATTCTGCCGCTTTAACGGCTTGTTCGTAATTCATAAAAAGTTCAAAGTTCAAAGTTCAAAGTTCAAAGTTCAAAGTTCAAATCTTCCTTGAACCTTAAACCTGAAACTTTGAACCAATAAAATTATTTCTCTTTTTTATAGGGAATGCCCAAAGCCTTTGGCGCCCGTGATAAGCCGATAAATCCGGCGAGCACGATAATCGTCAGAACATAGGGAATAATTTGCACGAATTGAGTCGGAATCGTTTCGCCCGAAGGCAGTTTGTAACTGGCTAACGGAATCGTTAAAGCCTCGGTAAAGCCAAAAAAGATACACGCAAAAAACACCGGAACAGGTTGCCATTTAGCTAAGATCAAGGCTGCCAGTGCAATAAATCCGCGCCCGGCGGTCATCCCTCGGGTAAAAAATGAACTTTGTCCGATCGAGAGATAAGCCCCCCCGGCGGCGGCTAAAATTCCGCTTAAAACGACCCCGGTATAACGCAATCGGGGAACGCTGACCCCGGCTGCATCGGCCGCCGAAGGATTTTCGCCAACCGCCCTCAAACGTAATCCGAATGGCGTTTTATACATCACATACCAGCAAAACGGAATCAGCAGGAAAGCCAAAATCGAAGCAATTGAGATACTACTAAAGAGAAAAAACATTGAGAGAGTAAAAAGCAAAACCACAACTACTGCCAAAACGCCGGAAATCGCCTTATCAAAGTTCCCGCCAATGGCCTTTGGTCGTCGAATCAACCAATTATAAATTATTTTGGCAATTACCAAAATGGCTACAATTAGAACCACTCTAATAACATAATAATTTGAATTCGCTATAAATGTATTTAAATCAGGCAACAAAAATTCTTTGGCAATCTGTTCGGTTGAACCGGCCGAATCGTAAATGGCGCTCGACAACAGGGCAGGTAGTCCGAGCATTAAAATATTGATGCCGAATCCGGCCACCACCTGGTCAGCCTCAAATTTGATCACCGAAACTGCATAAATAAACGCCAAAACCCCGCCGGCCGTCAATCCGCAAAGAAATCCTAAATATGGATTACTCGTTTCGTAAGTAACTACCGCCGCCGTAAAAGCCCCGGCCAACATCAATCCTTCGAGCGCAATGTTGATAACCCCGGAACGCTCCGAAAACATCCCGCCAAGCGCCGCAAAAATCAGCGGTGTGGCAAAACGAATCGTCGAAAAAAACAATGCTAATGTAAATATTTCGCCCATATTCTTTAGAAAGTGAAAAAGTGAAAAAGTAGAAAAGGTGAAAAGCGAAAAAGTTTTTGTTTTCTCAATCTTCGGTAATTTTGATTGAATTGAGGTAGTTTGTCATTGAACCACTCAAAAAATTTGGCTTTTTCCCGTAAATTTTCTAGCTCGGATTTTTCAATGTAAATTACTTTAAGAAATTTAGATATTCCTTTCGAGAACGGCGTTCAAATCCTTCGGCAATATTGCTGGAAATTGAAACTGACGAATCCCGCATTTGATTTTTCAAACCAAAATCATTTTTCAAACCTTTCTTTTCGGTCAACAGATAAATCTCTTGAGCAAATTCAATTGCCTTTTGCCAAATAAACAAATCTTCAAAACACTCAACTTTCTTTTTCACTTTTCCCCTTTTTCACTTTTTCACTTTTTCACTTTTCCCCTTTCTTACTTTGAAAACTTTTGCAGTGAAGCCACAAACAAAATGACAATGGCCTGCAGAACTTCAACCAGATCTTTGGAAACATATTTCGTTTCGATGTCCACGAAGAGTCCTCCGCGCTGCAGAACCGCAAAAAACAAGGCGGCAAAAAAGACGCCGAACGGATGATTTCTGCCGAGCAGCGCCACGGCAATTCCCCAAAAACCGACTTCGCCCGAAAAATCGTGATAATAAAGATAGCGATTGCCCAAAACCTCGCCAATCGCAACCATTCCCGCCAGTCCGCCCGAAATTGACATGGCGGTCACAATCTGCCTTTTCGGTGAAATCCCACCGTATTCGGCCGCACTCGGATTTTCGCCAACCGCCCGTAACTCATAGCCCCATTTGGTTTTCCAAAGGAAAATATAGACCAGTACACACATCAGGATCGCAATCAAAAAGGCCACACTAAGCGGGACAAAATCTGACATCCCAGGAATGAACTGGCTGATTCGCGGAATATGTGCGGCTTCACCGATGGGCGCCGTTTCGAGAATCGGATTACCCGGAATCTTGTAATAATATTGCGTAAAATAACCCACCAGCGAAATGCAGATAAAATTCAGCATGATCGTGTTGATAACTTCGTGCGACCCGAATCTGGCTTTCAAAAGCCCCGGAATCGCTCCGACAATTGCCCCAACCACGATCGCCGTCAAGATACAGAGCGGAATCAATACCAGTGACGGCAAACTCGCCGACGACCAGTCCTCTTTTTTGCCGAAAACATCAACCACCGTCCCGCCTAATTTTATCGCCACCCAGGCTGTCACAAAGGCCGCCGCATACAATTGCCCTTCGGCCCCAATGTTCAAGAGTCCACAGCGAAAGGCCACCGCCACCGCCAATCCGGTAAAGATCAGCGGCGTCGCATTAAAAAGCGTGTACCCGAGATTGTCCAATGAACCAAACGAATTTCCGGTCAGTTCATAAAACGCATAAAACGGATTGTCGCCAATCAGCACGACGATCATTCCGCCGACCACAAAGGCCGCGGCGACCGCAATTAATGGGCTTAATATTTCGCGTAAAATTTTCATCTGTGTTTAAGAAAATGAACCTACAGACTGATTTTCTGTTCTGTAGCGAAACGTCTCTAATTAGAATATATTTGCGTTGCTAAATATAACCTTTTAGTCCTTTTGTGTCATCTGAAATGTAACAAACTTATATTTTTTGTGCCTTGGCAGATTTTTTTAACAGACTTGACAAGGCAAGACTCAAGTTTTATTATGATTTTACACTCAGTTAAATTTACTGGGTGAAATACAATAATTTTATTTTGAGGTAAAAAATATGAACATTGTAAAGTTTAATGAAATGAGAAATTTGCAGGACGAAATGAATCGTCTGTTTGGAATGGGTTTTCCGCGTCTGGAAAATCGTGAAGAAATCGTGCGCGGAGAGTGGTCACCGAGCGTAGATATTATCGAAGGTAAAGATGAAATCGCGATCGAAGCGGAGCTGGCCGGAATGAAGATCGAAGAGGTTGAGGTTTCAATCGAAAACAACGTCATCACCATCAGCGGCGAAAGAAAGTTCGAAAAGAAGGACGAAAGCGAAAATCATCACCGGGTTGAACGTGGTTACGGAACTTTTACCCGATCGTTCACGTTACCCAGAAACGTCGTCAGCGATGAGGCCAAAGCCGAATTCAAAAATGGGATTTTGCGGATCGCGTTACCTAAACGCGAAGAAGCCAAAGCCCGAAAGTTAGAGATCAAGGGTGAAACGGCAGAAGCTAAGAAAGCCAAGGCCTAATTTATGAAAGATGAATGATGAATGGTGAGTGGTGAATAAAAAAATTCATCACTCCCTATTCACAATTAAAAAAATGAGATTCGATAGATTTACATTACGAGGTCAGGAAGCGGTTCAATCGGCGATTGAGGCGGCGGAAAAGAATCAAAACCAACAGGTTGAGCCTGAGCATCTGCTTTTTGCGATGCTGGCTCAAGAGCAAGGAACGGTCAAACCCGTGTTGGGGAAAATCGGCGTCCATCAGGCAGCCATTTTGCAGGATATCGAAAAAGCGATTGAGCGTTTTCCGAAAGTTTCAGGCGGTCAGCAATATTTTTCTCCGCGCATCAACAATCTTTTCAACCTGGCCCAAAAGGAAGCCGAAACTTTTAAGGATGACTACATTTCAACCGAACATCTGCTCTTGGTTCTGGCGGATGAAAAAGAAAGTGAGGCCGGAAAGGTCCTGCGTTCACAGGGCGTCAAGCGGGATGATCTCTTAAAAGTCATCGAACAAATTCGCGGCGGTGCCAGAATTACCGACCAAAATGCCGAGGCTAATTTTCAATCTCTGGAAAAATATGCCGTTGATCTGACCGACCGGGCCCGCAAAGGAAAGCTCGATCCGGTCATTGGACGGGATGATGAGATCAGGCGGACAATTCAGGTTTTATCCCGCCGGACTAAAAACAATCCGGTTTTGATCGGCGAACCGGGCGTCGGGAAAACGGCCATTGTCGAAGGATTGGCTCAGCGTATCGTTTCGGGCGATGTCCCGGAAACCTTGAAAGGCAAGCGTTTAGTTTCGCTTGATCTCGGTTCGATGCTGGCCGGAGCAAAATATCGGGGTGAATTTGAAGACCGGCTAAAAGCGGTTTTGAAAGAGATCGAAGCTGCCAACGGACAAATTATTCTGTTCATTGACGAGCTTCACACGCTGGTCGGGGCGGGGGCCGGCGAAGGTGCGATTGACGCTTCAAATATGCTCAAACCGGCCCTTGCCCGAGGACTTTTGCGCTGTGTCGGCGCAACTACCCTGAACGAATATCAAAAGTATATCGAAAAGGATGCGGCCCTTGAACGCCGTTTTCAGAATGTTTTTGTCGGTGAGCCGAATGTTGAGGACACGATTGCTATTCTGAGAGGCTTAAAAGAACGCTACGAAGTTCATCACGGGGTTCGGATCAAGGATTCGGCCATTGTCGCAGCCGCCACTCTTTCGAATCGGTATATTACCGACCGATTCTTACCCGACAAAGCGATTGATTTGATTGACGAAGCGGCCAGCAAACTGCGGATTGAAATTGATTCCCTGCCGCAGGAAATTGACGAGCTTGAGCGCGAAATTCTGGGACTCGAAATCGAGCGACAGGCACTCTCGCGGGAAACTGATGCCAAATCAAAAGCAAGACTCGAAGACATCGAAAAACGCATCGCCGATTTAAAAGAAAAATCTTCGGGAATGAAGGCCAAATGGCAGGCGGAAAAAGAAGAAATTGAGAAGATGCGCCAGGCCAAAGAATCTTTGGAAAAAGCCAAACTCGAACTCGACCAAGCTCAAAACGCCGGAGATTTGCAAAAAGCGGCCGAACTTCGTTACGGCACTATTCCGACCCTCGAAAAAGAGTTAGGCGACGAACAGGACCGCCTCGGCGAACTCCAATCCGAGGGCGTTTTCCTGAAAGAAGAAGTTGACGAAGAAGATGTAGCGGAGGTTGTCGCCAAATGGACGGGCGTTCCGGTTTCAAAAATGCTCGAGGGCGAGATGCAAAAACTCGTCACTATGGAAGAGCGGCTGAGCACTCGCGTCATCGGCCAAGACGAAGGTTTAATTGCCGTCTCTAATGCCGTCAGACGATCCCGCGCCGGGCTTCAGGATCCGAACCGTCCGATCGGTTCATTCATTTTTCTGGGTCCGACCGGGGTTGGTAAAACCGAAACCGCTAAAGCTTTAGCCGAATTTATGTTTGACGACGAAAAGGCGATGGTGCGGCTCGATATGTCGGAATATATGGAAAAACACGCCGTTGCCCGGATGATCGGGGCGCCTCCGGGATATGTTGGCTACGAAGAGGGCGGACAATTAACCGAAGCGGTGCGCCGCCGGCCATATTCGGTCATTTTGTTTGACGAAATTGAAAAGGCGCATCCGGACGTTTTCAATATTCTGCTGCAAATCCTGGATGACGGACGACTGACCGATTCCAAGGGCCGGCTGGTTGATTTCAAGAACACGGTTTTGATTATGACCTCAAACCTCGGTTCACGCGAAATTCAATCTTCGGCTTTGGTGGATACGCCGCTCAAGGATATGATTCTGGACGTTTTGCGAAGCCACTTTAAGCCGGAGTTCTTGAATCGCGTTGATGATATTGTGGTCTTTAAGCAATTGACCAAAGCGGAAATTGCCAGGATCATCGAAGTTCAGCTGGAAAAATTGCGAAAGAATTTGGCAGATCGCGGAATCAGCATTGTTTTGGATGACAAGGCAAAAGAGTTACTCGTTCAAGAAGGTTATGATCCGACCTTCGGAGCCAGACCTTTGAAACGTGCAATTCAGGCGCTGGTGCAAAATCCGCTTGCCACTAAACTATTGAAAGGCGAGATCTTATCAGGTCAAACCGTCAAGGTTTCGGCCGAAAATGATGAGTTAGTTTTTAAAACCGAAACGGCGAAGGCGAAGGCTTAGAACATTTTTACCACATAGAAACATAGAGACACGGAGATTTTTGAAATTTAACTATGTCAATCTTTTGTGAAACTATGTCGCTATGTGGTTCAATTTCCCCAAAAGATAAATGGTTTGCTAAACTATAAAGCAAATATTTATCAAAATTATGGCCTGGTTTAAAAAAAAGAAAATGACTGAAGAAATAATAAACGAAGAAGAATTAAAAATTGAAGATAAAAAACGTTTTAATTCTGATGGTGAGAAAGTGACGGTCGAGGTTGAAGAGACAAAAGTACCCGAAAAATCGGCTGAGGTAATAAAACTGGAGACCGAGTTAAAAGTTGAAGTGACCCGCCGAAAAGCGGCTGAGGCTAAACTGGTCGGTGTCCAGATTAAATTTGATGAGGAAAAAGCCCGGCTTGAAAAAGAGACTCAGGAAATGCGCGGGCGTTTGATGAAAACGCTCGAAGACCGCGCTAAACAGGGGCAATCCAATTTTATTATGACCCTTTTACCCGTTTTAGATAATCTCAATTTGGCCATTGACCACGCTGAGAAAGATTCTTCCTGGGAAAATTTGATCGGCGGAGTCAAGGGAACGGCACGCTCCTTTGAAAATGCCTTGCGCGAGATCGGGGTCGAAACGGTCGCTTCGGTTGGAACGGACTTTAACCCCGAACTGCACGAAGCGATTGATATGATTGCAGCTGAAGCCGACCAAGACGGCAAAATCACGGCCGAATATCAACGCGGTTATAAATTCGGAGAAAAACTTTTACGCCCCGCCAAGGTTCAGGTCGGAAAAAGTAAATAATTTTTGATGCCGAGCGAGATTCCAATTGCCTGTTTACTGACTGATGCCGAATTGCAGCAACGTCGAAAAACTGTTTTGCAAAAAGCGGCGCGATCTTTGGTAGCTGTCACGGAGTTGGAAAACGGATTTAGTTACCAATTTCCCAAGCAGGATGAAACTTTGGAAGATTTGATAACCCTCGTCAATTTTGAGCGGAAATGTTGCCCGTTTTTGAGTTTCAAACTTGTTGTAGAAGCTGACAGCGAGCTGGTAAAACTGGAGTTAACCGGACAGGACGGCACTAAAGAAATGCTCCAAAGTCTGTTTCAATGGAATTGAAAATGAAGAAAATCATCTTTTTATTGGTTATCAATTCGTGGCTTTTGTTCGGCTGTCAAAAAGCTGAAGAGGCAACGATTGAAACTAAATCGGCCACGCCGGCGAAAACCATTGAGAAGGCAAAAGTTGAAACGCCGAAAGTAGCTTTGCCAATTGATATTTCAAAATTGGTCAATAAATCTGCGGACGAACTCGACAAAACATTCGGAAAACCCGAAGAAGTTAAGCCGACGGATGACGGCGGTGATTATCGGCTGTACCAGATTGCTAATCAGCCAAAAGGTTTAGCCGTCAGATTTTACGGTGGAAAAGCGAAGAGTTTCAACGTAATTTTAACCAAGTCATTTTCAAGTTCCAGGGAAGCCATAAAACAGGTTTTCGGCATTGAGATCGGAACTATTTCGCCGATTAAAGACCCGAAAGAACCGCTTTCGGAAAAATATCGAGGCACTTTTAACGGGGTCAAATTCAGCAAGATTTCCGCCAAGAAGGACGAAAAAGGAACCGGTTTTATTTTTGTACTGGCAGAGGCCAAGGAGTAGAAGAGCTTTATGAATCCACAACTTTTAAATGCCGAAGACTTAGGCATCAAGCTTGAAGTCGCCGGGAAATTGCCAATTTGGGAAGCCTCTCCGCTCTACAAACATCAAAAAGCAGTTGACCGCATTCGTGATTCTATAACTACAAGAGAAGGAACAACTTGTGAATGTATTGATGTCGCAGATGTTTATGTGTCGTTTCCGGATGGTTCGCTCAAACGCCCTGATATTTCTATCTTTTGCACCGAACCCGAAGAGGAAGAAGAAGCTATCACCCAAGTTCCCGAAGCTGTTATTGAAGTCATCAGTAAAAAATACGAAGCTCAAGATTTAGAAATTTCACCGCCGATTTATTTGGCAAACGGGGTTTTGGACGTGATTGTTTTTAACCCTTACACGATGGAAGTCGTTCATTTTAGACAAGATGAGAGATTAACTTTGACTTCGCCGGTGGAAATAAATTTGGCTTGCGGTTGCAGTTGTGTAGTTTAGAAAATAATAATACAGCGCACAGGCTTGGCAATCAAAAAAAGATAAATTGAGGGTCACTTTTTATTACATTTACCCAAACAAGAAGAAGAGATGTAATTTTGAAAAGATTTTTATACGAGACACAGACCAGTTGTGGAGTAAAGGTCACGACCTACTCTGGCAAAATTACGCGGGACGAATAAAATTCAAAACCTCCCGCTTATTCCTTGCCAATAGTTGTTATCAAAATGCTACAATGATGGGTGGCAGCAAACGCCGTGCTGGCGGTATCTAATATTTCAGGAGTTTTATATAGATTTATGACAGATTTAGAAGCCTATAAGGATAAATTCAGCGAGAGTGGAAAGCGCATTTTAGAAAGTGCTTTGAGCGAATCGCGGCGTCGTGACCAGAATTTCGTCTCGATTGAGCATATTTTATATGCTCTGACCGAAGAAGAAACTCAGCTTTTTAACGAAACGATGCGCGATCTTTCAATTGACCCGCGCACTGTCCGGCTTTCGTTGGAAAAACGGCTCGAAAACAGTCGTCAGCACATCGGCAAAGGTTTTCGGATTGCTCCTGAGACGACCGAACTCTTTAAGCGTTCAATGGATAGAGCGCGTTCACAGGGGCGCCGGGTCATCGAAGCCAGCGACATTTTTTATGTCCAGACGACCGATGAGCGCTCGCTGTTGAATGACATTTTGCACAATCACGGAATTGCCCACGAAGAAGTCGCGCAAACGGCTCGGACGCGGATTATGAAACGCGAACAAGAAGAAGAAGAAACGCGTAAAAAATACGAACTTCCCTCTTATTTGAAACATTTCGGCGTTTCACTCAATAAACTTGCCCGGCAAGACAAAATTCCGCCGACCATCGGGCGCGAACAGGAAATTCGTCAGATGATCGAGATTCTTTGCCACAAAGAACGGTCAAATTCGCCAATGTTAATCGGCGAACCCGGGGTCGGTAAAACGGCTGTGGTCGAAGGTTTAGCGCGAATGATCGAGCTCGAACCCGAAAAAATCCCGGCCCGGCTCCGCGATGCCCATCTTGTCCAGTTGCAAATGGGCGGCTTGGTGGCCGGCACGATGCTCCGCGGAATGTTTGAAGAACGAATCAAAGGCATTATTGATGAAGTAAAAGAACATACCAATATGATTCTCTTCATTGACGAAGCACATACCATTATCGGTGCCGGCGCGGCGATGGGAACGACCAGCGATGCCGCCAATATGTTCAAAGCATCACTGGCGCGGGGCGAGCTTCGCATTATCGGGGCTACGACCATCACCGAATACAAAGAATTTATCGGTGAAGACGAAGCCTTGGCGAGACGTTTTCGACTGGTCAAAGTAATCGAACCGACGATCAGCGAAACCAAAGAAATTTTACTTGGCTTGCGTCCCCGGCTGGAAAAAAATTATTCGGTCACAATTTCTGACGAGGCCATCAACACCGCTTTGGAAATGTCGCCTAAATATATCCGAAATCTGCATTTACCGGACAAGGCCATCGGTTGGCTCGATACGGCCTCGGTCAAAGTTGAAATCAATGAACCGAACTCGATGGTGGTGCTTCCGGAACATATCATTGACGTTATTTCGCAAGAATCACGGATTCCCAAAGATATGATTTTCCGCGATACAACCGACCGTTTTTCTTCGATGGAAGAAGGGCTCGGCAAACGCGTAATCGGACAAAAAGAAGCCGTTAAAGCCGTTTCCCAGCGACTCCGGCTCAATAAAGGGCCGCTCAAAGAAAACCACTACAAACCTGATGGAATCCTGCTTTTCCTCGGTCCGACGGGGGTCGGGAAAACCGAATTAGCCAAAGCTGTAGCCGAATTTATGTTCGGTGACGAAGAAAAAATGGTGCGGATCGATATGAGCGAATACGCTGACGGGACGGTCGGAATCGAAAAACTGATCGGCATGCCGCGCGGTTTTGTCGGTTCGGAACGAGGCGGGATTTTGACCGAACAGCTCCGCGATAACCCTTATACGGTTTTGCTGCTGGACGAAGTTGAAAAGGCTTCGCCGTTTTTGATGAATCTGTTTTTACAGGCTTTTGACGAAGGGTGGCTGACGGACGGGCGAGGCAAAAAAGTCTATCTTTCGGATGCAATCGTCATTATGACCTCAAATCTGGGGTCGGACAATTTCAAAAAATACGAAAAACCGCTGGGTTTCGGCATGAAATCAAAAGGCGAAATGCGCGAAATTAAAAGCGACGTCATGAAAGCCGCGGAAACTCGTTTTTCACCCGAATTTCGTAACCGAATTGATGAAATCGTGGTGTTTTCGCCGTTGACGATGGATGAAGTCCGCGAAATTGCCAAAATTTATTTAGGCAAACTGAAACGTCAGATGGAGCGTCAGGGCAAACTCATTGATGTCACCGAGAGTGCGCTTAACCTCTTGACTGAAAAAGGTTATAGTCATACTTACGGGGCGAGATTTCTGAAACGTCACATTGACGAAAAAGTTAAACTCCCGATCACCAATGCCTGGAAAACCAGTTCACGCTTTCAGATTGATACCGAAGATGACGAAATCATCGTCAAGGCAATTGACGCTTTCAGTCTGAATTAAAATCGTTTAACGCTGGCAAATAACTGAGCAAATTTGGTTCGGCGGGGGCTCCATTGTTAGTTGTTAATTTTGCCTTGAAAAGGTTTGTTGTTAAATCAGCAAACCTTTTTTATTTTTGTAATGACCTAAAATTGTCACAAAATTCGTTTATCTGATTGGAAGAATAATTTCCGATTATTTTGATGAAACAGAATCGTAAATTTATGAAAAAGTTAATTATTATCTTATTTGTTTTAGGTTGTGCGTTCGGCACATCTCTGCTGGCACAATCAAAACGTCCGGCGTTACCTGCCAACCTGGCCAAATGGAACGGGTCAGATTCAGATAGAATCTTGAAAAATCCGATAATTATATCTCGGCTGAAAAAACTTTTAGGCCAAAAGAATTACGCGGATTTTACGGAGTCGTGGGAAACGCTGAACCCGATCGTCAAAAAAGGAAATTTTCTTTTTTCGAGCGGTTGTCTGATTCACGCCTGTGGTCACATTGAATCGGCGATTGCTATTGATTTGGTCAATCAAACAGTCCACGCCGGGGTTTTTCGAGAAACTGAAAAGACCAAATATTTTAATGAAAACGGAAGAAAAACTCCGCAAGTTATCAAAAAATGGGCTAACCGTTTAAACCAGAATCAGTAAAGATCTTTTATTTTGAGCTCCAAACACTAACTTTTCCGCCGACATCAAGGCTCATCAATTTTTTTCCGTCCTCAGAAAATTTAAGCTGATTGATTTGTTTTTCGCTGGCGGTATAGGCAAGAACTTGTTTGCCGGTTTCCAAATTGCAAAGCCGTACCGATAAAATCGAGCAACGATTTCATCGGTTACACCGTCAAAGCCCCCAACGGAAACAAATATGATTTCCTCAAAGCCGCGCCGGTTGAAGATTATTATTTCATTCGTGTAGAATTAAACTCGAGGGGCGCAAAATCCAAAATGACGGCAAATTTCACGCTTGATATAAAGTTTGAAATGACTCCCGGCAAACCAATCAGTTGATTTTAGATTCAGATTTTAGATTGATTATTAATATGAACAAACCATTTATTTTATTCAGTTTAGTGTGTGCAATAAGTCTTTCGACTTTTGCACAAGGTGATATCCGTCAAGTTGATTTCAAAAATTTTACTTACAGCGTGCTTGATTTATCAGGCGAAGGAAAAGAAAAAATCACTGTCAAAGACGGTGAATTTGACCGAAACACCGAAGACGAAAAAATGTTTTTTTCTATTACAGTTGAAGGTTATGGCGACCTCGACGGCGATGGAAAAGAAGAAGCTGTTGTCACAACTTTAATGAATACCGGCGGAACAGGAAATTTCACCAATGGCATTATTTTCACGCTGAAAGGCGGAAAACCCGTTGTTTTGACCGAATTTGAAGGCGGTGACCGAGCCTACGGCGGCATTGTCAGCGCAAAAATTTTGGATAATTTGCTCATCGTCGAACAAAATGACGCTGGCGAGCAGGGAGCTGCCTGTTGTGCCGAATTTATCGTCACCACCAGTTACGAATGGAAAGGCGGCAAACTTGTCCAGGTCGGCGAACAAGAACGCCGCGAACTTTATCCTTTAAATCGCATTAATTTTGAAAAAGGAAAATCAATGGCGATTATTCCGGTCACGATTGAAAAATACGAACGCAAACGCTTTGTGGTCGGAGCTCGAAAAGGTCAAACTTTGCTCGTCTCCAGCAATGCCAAAGGAATCAGTTACAGTCTTTTCAAAGGCGATGGCGAGATCGAAAATACTGACAATCGAATGACCGTGAAATTGAATGAAACCGGCGATTTTGTTTTTGAAGTTTCTAACGACAATGAACAAGATATGGAGTTTTCGATAACGGTGGAGATAAATTAGTGATACGAATTTGAACAAAATCTCGCTAATCATAATGAGGAGAAAATTATTATGCAAAGATTAGTAAAAGAGTCAAAATAAGTTGCTCCATTTAGATTGCATTTGTGCAGAAGCCCCCACGAAGTAAGGGCGTAATTGATGGCACACTTACTTCGTGAGGGTTTCTGCATGAAACCAAACGGCTCACTTTATTTCGGACTTGT
>JANOEF010000642.1:0-6160 GCA_031413075.1 Acidobacteriota bacterium
GCTTCAGCGTGTATCTGCTGGCAGATGCGGAACAGCAAAGTGTGCTCCGCGTTTCGACTTAAAAAACCTGAGTTCGGAATCAGAATTATTTCCCGTGCTCAAATCAGAAAAATGCGGGAATGAAAAAATTGATTCGGAAAGCTAACATTTTGGCAGATTTTGCTCCAATTTCCGTATGTTCCGCGAATTCCGCGGGAAATTTTTTCTTAAACCGAACCGACCTTAAATAAAAAACAGATGCCAAACCATTTAGAAAAAATAACTTATCGAATCAGCGAGAAACTTGCTGAACATCGGGTCGGGTTGCTTTGCTCAGTTTTGTTTATCTGTCTGCTGGTTTGGGGGGGGCTGGCGTTTGGGCTGGAGGCGCAAACGTCCGAAAAACTTTTCTCGATGTTGCCGTCAGCCTTAAATACGATAGTCGGTATCGGGGTCACGGTTTTGATTACCACATTTTCGTTCGTTTTTGTGGCTTTGTCGCTGGTTTCGGTCCAGTTTTCGCCGCGAGTTATTCGACATTTTTGGCACGGTGATAATTTTCGTCGTGTTTTTCTCTGGTCATTTGTTTTTGTCTTTGGATTTTGTTTTGCCGTCCAGTTTTTTGAGTGGCCGAGAGTTCAATTGTTGGCGCTGACGCTCGGGTTTTATTTGATTTTTGCGATATTTCCGATATTTCTCGGCTATTTGGCGGAAAATATCAATGCCGCCACCATTGCCCGACATTTGGCCAAAGTGACGGTTGCCGAAATTAAAGAAAATTACGAGGACTTGCCGAATATTGAAGAAACCGGCGATTCGGTGATTAGATCGAAAGGTAAAGGATACCTCGACAATGTTGACAGCGAGAGACTGATTGGTTTTTTTTCCACATTAAAAAAAGCGCACCCCGAAATTTCGATGCAGATTCCAAACTATATTGGAAGTTTTATTGAAGAAATGTCGGCTTTGGCGGTCATTTCGCCAACCATTGAGATTGACCAAAAAACGGCTGACGATCTCAGTAGTTGTTTTCGTTTCAGCCGGTTTCGCAGTATTGACCAGGATGTCGAATACGGCATTCGCCAGCTGGTTGACATCGGAATCAAAGCGATTTCGCCGGCGGTCAACGATCCGACAACCTGTGTCAATTGTTTGAATTATCTCGGTGTAATTGTCAAAAATCTGGCAATTCGCGAAGATAAATCGTTGAAGGCCAAAGAATTGGAACAAAATGGAATTTTCTTGCGCGAGCCGTCTTTTGAAAAATTTGTGGACGATGCCTTCAATCAAATTTATCAATGGGGAAAATCGGATTATGTGATCGTTAAAACAATCATCAGAATTTTGACCGATATTATTTCGATTGTTCCCAATGAAAAGCGTTTTGAGGCAGTTATGCACGAAATTAATGAAATGGAACTCTCGTATTTAGATGATAAAACCCAGGTTGGGCCGATTCAGATGAGAGAACATCGAAGTTATGTGAGGAAGTCGTTGAAAATTTTTTATACGACGGCGGCCCTCCGGGCTCAAACTCTGCGCTTGGCAGACGAGCAACAACGATTATTGCGATTGGTTGAAAAAAACAGCTAAACTTTTGGGTGGAGTTTGACAAAATACCTGTTTTACGGGCTAATATCTAATCAAGGCTTTTGGTTTAGTTGATTCAAACCGATTACCACGCTTATATCCCTAAAACAAATTGCAAGGACAAAGATTTGAGCAAATTCACTTCGATTTTACTCGTTTTAAGTTGTATTTGTCTTTTTTCCGCCTGCGGGAAGAGTGACGAAAACTCGCCCGATGTGTCGAATGTGTCGCCGACCCTTCCGGTTTCTACTCCAAACGCAAACCTCCAAAACCAAGTTACGCCCACACCCACGCCAACGGTTGAAACTACCAATTCGCCCATCGGTAAATTCGATTTCAAAAATTATACTTACCCATTACCGCGCGGCTGGCAGGGCGGAATGCGCGAAATTACGCTCGAAAACGGCAAGGCTCCGCTCTCTATGAAAGAAGATGAGCGAAAAATTGGCGCGAGTTTTGTCAAAACAAAATTTGGCGAGGTAACCGGAGACGCGCAAGATGAGGCTTTTGTTTCGATAAAAATTGAAACGGGAGGCGCTGCTCTGCCGCAAGTCGTTTATATTTTTGAGTGGAAAAACGATAAGCCGGAATTGATTTGGTATTTCAGAACCGGCGATCGGGCCGATGGCGGCTTGCGGGATTTACGAGCGGAAAACGGAGAATTGGTAATCGAGCTTTACGGACAAGATCGGTATATTTTCGGCGACGTCGAAACAATGAAAGTAACCGGTGACGAAGAACAACTTTGTTGTCCAACCTTTTTTACCCGAAATCGTTATAAATTGACCGGAAGCCGTTTTGTCCTGCAAGGCAAGCGTGAAACCTATTCGATTGCTGATCCAAACGCTCCACCGATCGAAAACTTGGGCGACAAAAAAAATGAAGAGGATAAAAAAGGGAAAAAGTGATGGAAGAAAAAATTCGTTGTCAAAGCTGCGGCATGCCGCTTTCTGAAACCTTTAAGAATTTAGGCACCAAATTAGATGGCTCAAACGACTGGGAAAAAAAGAGACCCAACCTGTGTAATACATCATTTAAGCTCTGCTAATGTTTTGAAAAACTGCTTTTATTGGCGGCAGACGAAGGGTAATTGCCTCTGATCGGAGTTCAATTTTAGATTTTACTTCGTTTACTTCACGCATTTGACTGATAGCAGATTCCGCAAAAACTTTTTCTTCGTTGGTTAAGACCGTTCCTGCTAAAATTACGCTCCCTTCCGAAACAAAGATTTTTATCTCTGAAAAGTTGAATAAAGGGTTTTTATCTAAATAATATTTAATTTTATTTTTAGTCAAAGTGTCATTCATAATTCCTCCTGTGTTCGGCAATGAAAATTATTTTGGTGTAGTAGAAGTGCCTGGGGTATTAGTATTTTCATTTAATTTGTTTGAAATATTGCTCCAGAGAAAGGAAGTCACCAGGAGTCCGATAATCATCGTCAAAATAATTATGGAAAAGCTAATTATTACCCAATTTATCCCACGTGTTTGCCTTATATTTCCTTGAATGTCAGCAATTTTCATTTCTCTCTCAAATGCTTCTTGTCTCATAAAAAATCTCCCGTAAAACTTGCAATTACCAATAATCAGGTGCAACTTGTGTGCCAAGTCGCTAAATGTGGTGAACAATATATTTAATGAATTTACGTGAAATTGGGGAAGTTGCCTTGTGTATTGAATTGCTACAATCTGGAGCAATTAGAGACATATATTAGGGCAGAATCTACGGGATTTAAGTCTGCTAAAAGTAGATAAACACTGTAACATCCATAATCTCAATGATTTATAGTTATGGCACAACTCTTGATTTACTAAATTTTGTAAAGTAGGTTAATTGGGACTTACGAAAATTTAGTTAAAATTTAGATTTGGAGGGGAAAGTTATGTTATGGACAATTTTTATAGTTTTATTGGTTTTATGGTTTTTAGGAATGGTGACTGCTAATACACTTGGCGGTTTTATTCACATCTTATTACTTGTGGCAGCCGCAGTTATCCTAATTCGTGTAATTCAAGGTCGGCAACCTCTGAATATTTAGTCGGGAAATCTGTTTGCCCGAGTTGAGTTGGCGATTTGGAGAATTAGAAAATTCCGAAAGTATTGAGACATCTTTCGCGGATATTGATTTGGCGTATTACTTGGGTTCATTCAATGTATGACGGCGGCGATTTTTCGGAGATAGAAGAAAAAATTACTTCAAATTTTGCTCAGGCTCCCGGAAATCAAGGTTAGTTGTTATCTTGGGGGTATATTTTGCCGGTTGAAGAAAGCTCAAACTTTTGGAAAGCCGGGCAAAAGGTCGGAAACACCGAAAAGTTCCTAAAGACGTTTGAATTTTGCTTCGATCACTTCAAATAGAATTCTGAAGTCCGTTCTCTCGCCTTCCCTTATCTATATTCTTGAAACGACCTCAAGTATTTCATTGACTAAAAGATCCGGTTCAAAAGGCTTAGAGTGATGGCGTTGAAACCCTGAGTCAAGTGATTTCTGCTGGTCATTGAGCGAGGCAAAAGCTGTCAGGGCAATGGCCGGAATATCTCGCCCCATTTCTAGTGGTAAATCTCTTACTTGACGGATAAATGTATAGCCGTCTTCTTCCGGCATACTTATATCAGAGATAATCACCTTCGGCAGTTGGTGGGTTGAAGTTAAATAAGCCAAACCTTCTTGAGATGAGCTGACCGAATGAACCTCTGCTCCCATCTGACTTAGATAAAAATGCAAAACTTCGCGTGAATCTTTGGTATCTTCAACTATTAAAATACTAATATTTTCTAACGAATTAGCTGATTCTTTGTCTGGCAGAGGACTATTTGGAATATCTTCTGAAATTTGATTAAGGCTAATTGGGAAACTAACCGTGAATTTGCAGCCAACGGTATCTTTATTATTTTCGACTGAGACTTTGCCGCCGTGTTTTTCGACAATCGCTTTGACAATTGAAAGCCCCAAACCTAAGCCGCCTTTTTTATGAGAACCTTTCACTTGATAGTAACTTTTAAAAATAGACGAGAGGTCTTCCTCAGGAACTCCAGGACCTGAATCTTTTATCTCGAAAACGGCTTGATTATTCTCTTCTCGCAAATTAATAAATATTTCTCCTCCTTCAGGAGTAAATTTTATTGAATTAGAAATTAAATTGGAAAAAACCTGCTGCAGCCTTTTGGCATCGCCGCTAATGGTGACATCAGAAGATTCTTTTAAGACGAAATTGATTTTCTTTTCTAAAGCTACCGGTTTTTGGGAATGATAAATGCCGCTTATTAACACCTTCAAAGCCAAAGGGAATAAAGAGAGATTCATCTTACCAGAAATGATTTTGGTGGAATCAACCAAATCACTAAGCATTTTAGCTTGAAAACTTGCGCTTTTTTCGATGGTTTCGAGAGCCTTTTGGTGAGTGCTTTGGTCAACTTCTTTGGTTCGTAAAATTTTCGCCCAACCGAGTATAGAATTTAAGGGCGTGCGAAGTTCGTGCGAAACCAATGCCATAAAATGATCCTTCGAGCGATTTGCCTCTTCTACTTCATCACGAGCATTTTTTTCAATGACTACAAGTTGTTGAAGCCTATCGTCCGTCATTTTTCGTTGGGTAATGTCGCGGACGCTTCCCATCATTATCCAAGAGGCTTCGCCTTCATTAAAAGTCTTCCCGCGAAGTGCTACCCAGCGAATCTCTCCGCTCTCTAAAATTATTCGATATTCAATATCATAATCAGTGAGGTTTGTTTGCGATTCTTTGATTGCTTCATAAATATTAGGAGAATCCTGAGGATGGAAAACTTTGGCAAATTCTTCAAAAAGCAATATTTTATTGGGCGGATATCCAAATATTTCATTACAACGAGGGGTTGTAAAAATATCTTCTTTGTCTAAATCCCAAAACCACAAACCAACTTTGGCACTTTCAGCCGCAAATAAAAAACGGTCGCTTTGAGTTTTGAAATAATCAATTTCTTTCGTGTAGCCGGTTACATCCACGCTCGAGAAGAATATTTGATTAACTTGATTTTGGTCATCCTTGGTCGGGTTAAAGGTTGCTGTAATGGTTGAAATTGTGGTGGCATTAAGGCGAAGATGCGTCTCAATTTCGAGGGGTTTTCCTTCTCCGGCAACTTTGGTTGAATTGGCGATGATTTGTGAAGTAGCTTCATTCTGTTGCCAAAAAATCAAATCAGAAAACCGTTGTCCAATTAAATTTTGCGCTTCGATCTCAACTTCATCAAATACTTTTCCGCCAATATCTTGAATAATACCCTGAGAGGAAAGTGTCGCGTAAAGATAAAAAACATTCTTTAGGTTGTTCATAAATTGTTTAGCTTTTTGCCCGAAATATAACGAATCATAAAAACTACCAAAGCCGCAACTAAAAGGAGATGGACAAAACCTTCAAACAAGTTACCGGTTAAAAGTGCGATTGCCCATAAAACGATTATTACGAAGAACAAATATCCTAACATTTTTTTCTCTTAACACGATGGAGACTTTAAGAAATCTCCTGTAAACCACGAAGAAAAGATTTCGTTTTTAAGAATTCAATCTGTTTTTTCTCGCGCAACTCGGAAATCCAATTTGAAATATTACTTTCGAC
>JANOEF010000643.1:0-5553 GCA_031413075.1 Acidobacteriota bacterium
ATATCTGGAGTTTAGGCGTAGTCTTGTATGAAATGCTGTCGGGCAAAGTTCCATTTAGCGGCGAAACCATCAATCACACGATCGTTTCGATCCTGGAAAAAGAGCCGAAACGACTCGAAAATGTGCCGGATGAGCTAAACAGAATCGTCCGCAAGACTCTGACCAAAGATGCTGAGATGCGGTATCAAACGGCGAGAGATCTGCTGATCGACTTGAAAAACTTGAGGCGAGATCTAGACATTCAGGGTGAATTAGAGCGTTCAATCGTTCCGAATAAAGAGAAAACAATCAGATTTCAACAAGAAAACGCGACACAAATCTACACCGAGAAATCAATCGAAGAAACCAACGCCGAATCGGGCGGTTTAGTGACGCAAAACGTAACGACTGCCTCAAGTCTCGAATATGCCGTAACCAAAGTCAAACAGCATATGTTGTGGTATCTGGCATTCGCCGTTTTGGCTGCAGCCGGAATCGGTTTCGGGATTTACAGATACAGCGGCAGCCAGCCGATAACCATTTCCTTTGAAGGGGCAAAGATTACCAAGGTCACTGATTCCGGCAAAGTTGGACGAGCCGCTATTTCGCCGGACGGTAAATGGTTGGTTTATTCAGTTATTGATGGAGAGAAATCAAGTCTTTGGCTCAAACAGGTGGCGATTCCCGACAGTAACGCTCAGATCGTGCCGCCTGCTGACGTTCGTTATCGGGAATTGTCCTTTTCCCCGGATGGCAATTACCTGTATTACACTGTCGTACCCGCGGGAGCAAACAGCCGCACCTTGTATCAAATGCCGGTGCTGGGCGGTAATGTCCGCAGTTTGATCAGCAGTATCAACGGCGGGATCAGTTTTTCGCCCGATGGAAAGCAGATCACCTACGGGGTTGAAGACCGAGAGAATGATGAAAGCATCCTGATGATCGCCAATGCGGACGGCACCGAACCGCGTCAATTGACGAAGCGAAAAGGAAATGATGAGATTGCCAGCAGCAAAGGACGCTGGTCACCCGACGGGAAATCAATCTTACTCTGGACCGGCACCAATAACCCACGTAATTGGAATCTGGCTACAGTCTCAGTCGCCACGGGCGAGATAACGCAGTTTGGAAAACACAAATTTGATAACTATCAGGTCTGGGAGTGGCTGCCTGATGGCAAAAGCATGTTGATGCTTGCCAATGAGAATGTGGCTCAAAACTCACAATTTTGGCAAATATCCTATTTTTCGGGCGAAGCCAAAAAGGTCTCGAGCGATTTGAACCTTTATAACGGAATCAGTCTCACGGCAGATGCAAATATTTTGGCAACGGTGCAAACCGTGTTTAGAGGCAACATCTGGATCGTTCCGGTCGGCGATACGGCACGGGCAACCCAGGTCACCTCAGGTAGCAATAACCCGTTTTCCCCAACCTGGACACCTGACGGGAAGTTGGTCTATACACGAAATTCGGACAATAGTGTGGACATCTATCTTGCCGAACCGTCGGGCGGAAATCCGAAACGGCTGACTTCAAGCTCCGCCAACGTTTCACCGAAAGTTTCGCCGGACGGGCGATATATCGTTTACGGTTCGATGACAGGAACACCTTATATCTGGCGGATGAACATTGACGGCAGTAATCCGATACAATTGACCACTGAGTTTAGCTTCGATCCAAGCATTTCGCCGGATGGTCGGGAAGTCATTTATGAAGCAGGTGGGGATGCGTCAAGGATCTGGAAAATCGGAATAGACGGCGGACAGCCCGTTCAGCTGACCGATAAGGAATCACAGATTCCGGTCTTTTCACCGGACGGAAAACAATTCGCTTGTCTCTGGTTCGATGAACCAAATTCCCCGCCTAAAATTGCGATCATCCCCGCGACCGGCGGCAACCCGGTCAAAACATTTCCTCTGCCCGGTTTTCAACTGCGTTGGATGCCGGACGGACGCTCGATTGCCTATATCCTTCGCAAAGACGATGTGGATAATATCTGGGCGCAACCGCTGGACGGCGGCAAGCCGAAACAGATCACCAATTTCACCAGCGAAGGCATAGGCTCATTCGATTTCTCCCCCGACGGAAAACAGATCGCCATCGCCCGCGGAACAGGAACGAGCGATGTCGTGCTGATCAGCGGGATTAAAAAATAAAGATGAAAACAGGAACGGTTATCAATCAATACAAAATCATTTCGCCAATCGGCAAAGGCGGGATGGGCGAAGTGTTTTTGGCACAGGATACCAAACTGAATCGGAAAGTGGCGATTAAGTTTCTGAACGATGAGTTTAGTCGGGAATCTGAAAAGTTGAATCGGTTTGTGCAGGAAGCGCAGGCAACTTCGGCACTCAATCATCCGAATATTCTGACGGTTTACGGAATTGACAGTTTTGAAGGTTCACATTACATTGCCACCGAATTTATTGAGGGCGAAACTTTGCGTGAGAGTCTTTCCCAAAAAGAATCCATTCCACTCAATCGTATTCTGAAGATAGGAATTCAGGTTGCCGAGTCTCTTTCTGCGGCGCACTCGGCGGGCATCGCTCACCGCGATATTAAGCCGGAAAATATCATGATTCGGCAGGATGGGTATGTCAAAGTGCTTGATTTCGGTTTGGCGAAGCTGACGGAAAAGCGTGAAACCGACATCTCGCTCGAGGGCGAAACCAAAGCCCACGTCAAAACAAATCCCGGTGTCGTGATGGGGACGGTTTCGTATATGTCGCCCGAACAGGCCCAGGGAAAGTCCACCAATGAACTCACCGATATTTGGAGTTTGGGAGTTGTCCTTTATGAATTGTTGGCGGGAAAAGTGCCGTTTGTCGGGAAAACGATCAATCACACGATCGTTTCGATCATCGAAACCGAGCCGAAGCTGCTCGAAAATGTGCCTGATGAATTACAGCGAATCGTCCGCAAAACTCTGACGAAAGATGTTGAGATGCGATATCAAACGGCAAGAGATTTGCTGATCGATTTGAAGAATTTACGAAGGACTTTAGACATTCAAGGCGAACTTGAACGCTCGATTGTTCCAATTCGTGAGGCAACCACAGGATTAGCTCAGGAAAACGCTACACAAATTTATACTGAGAAATCAATAGAAGAAACAAAAACTGAAGTTACCAAGCAGACGCAAAACGCCACGAATTCATCAAGCCTCGAATACGCGGTAACAAAGGTCAAACAGAATAAGTTTAGCACGGTGGCTGTATTTGCTATCGCAGCGGTCGTTCTGGCCGGCTTTGGTTATGGGCTTTATAGTTTTCTCTCAAAACCAAAGACGGAACAGAGCCGCACGGTGGCGGAACTCAAGACTCAACGACTGACCGGCGACGGCAAGACGAGCTCGGCGGTGATCTCGCCCGACGGCAAGTTCCTTGCCTACAAGCGGGTCGAGAACGAAAAGGAATCCCTCTGGGTCAAGCAGATCCAGACGAACAGCAACATTCAGGTCGTTCAGGCAGGTGAGTTTACGGATATTGGCGGTCTGGCATTTGCTCCGGACGGGAATTTTGTCTTTTTCAACGGTGCAAAGCCGGGAGGCGATCGAAATACGATCTATAAGGTGCCGACGCTCGGGGGGGCGCCGACCAAATTCCTTTCAAACACATTCGGCCTTGCGTTCTCCGCTGACGGAAAGCAGATCGCCTACCTCGGCATTGATCCCGCGGCGACTAAAGGTGTCATCATGGTCGCCAACGCCGATGGTTCGAATGAGCGAAAGTTGGCTTCGTTTTCCGGGGATCTGTTTCTCGATTCCCGTCCCGCCTGGTCACCGGACGGAAAAACGATAGCGGTTTCCCTCGGTGACAGAAGCCTATGGCCGGAACCGGGTGCTTCGGTCGGCGTGATCTCGACGACGGACGGCAGCTTTTCGAAGCTTGGCAACCAGAAATGGACGGATCTGAACTCTATGGTCTGGACCTCTTCGGGTGATGCGGTTCTTGCCGTTGAAGAAGGCGCGATAGTTTCGGGGCAGATCTGGGAAGTGGCTTTTCCGTCGGGTGAAGCACGACGCCTGACCAACACCTTTACCCGATACGGCGGGATCTCGATAACCGCGGATGGAAAGTCAATCTCCCTGATCGAAAGCGAAACACGATCGGGCGTCTGGGTCTCGCCAAACACCGATCCGAACGCCGCAAAGCAGATACTGCCCGCCAACGGCGAAATCCGGGGGATCGCCTGGGCGCCCGACGGACGGATCGTCTACGTCTCGGACCAGAGCGGTGACAGTGAGATATGGTCAATGAATGCCGACGGATCGAATGCCAAACAGCTGACCAACGATCGGGTCTTGAAACAGCAGCCGGTCGTTTCTCCGGATGGCCGTTACGTCGTTTATTCGGCGTCAGGGTTAAGGCGGATCTTCAGGATCGAAATAGGCGGCGGCGCACCGGTTCAACTGAATCCAGATGGGAGGGCTTCCAGTCCGGATATTTCGCCCGACAGCAAGTGGGTACTCTACAACGCAGTAATCGATGACCGTACAACGATCGTCAGAGTGCCGATCGGCGGGGGCGAACCGCAGCGGCTGTATGAAGGCGGCACGGGATCACCCCGTTATTCGCCCGACGGCAAGTACTTTGCCTGCGGCGTCCGGGAGCAAAATGGCGGCGGACGGAACCGGATCGCGATCTTCCCGGCGGACGGCGGCGAGCCGGTCAGGATGATCGATTTATCCGTATCGAATTTTCCGTATCCATGGTCCCTAGCCTGGATATGGACACCGGACGGAAAAGGCTTCGTCTATCGGGAGACGAAGGGAGAAAGGATGAATCTGTGGGCCATGCCGCTCGATGGCGGCCAGCCGAAACAGATCACCAATTTTGATCCGCCGGTGGTCATGCAGGCCGCATATTCTCGCGACGGCAAACAGGCCGCGATCATCCGCGGCGAAACGACCTCGAACGCGGTTTTGATGACGGGTTTTAGATAGAGATAAAACGCTGCCCTAAGTGCGTCCCGGGCAGGCACTTAAACGGGATTTTATAAACCAAAGATGGAAGACGGAAAAATTATCAATCAATACAAAATAATTTCGGCGATCGGCAAAGGCGGGATGGGCGAGGTGTTTTTGGCTCAGGATACAAAGCTCGACCGCAAAGTTGCGTTAAAGATTCTGCCGTCCGAGTTTGCGGAAGACAAAGATCGAATGAGCCGATTTGTCCGTGAAGCAAAGTCTGCTTCGGCGCTGAATCATCCGAATATCATCACGATTCACGAAATCGGCGAATCTGACGGAACTCATTTTATTGCCACCGAATTTATTGACGGTAAAACTCTGAATGATTATAAACAGTCGAATCCGTTGAATTACAAATCAGCGTTGGAGATTGCAATTCAAGTTGCGTCTGCGTTGGACGAAGCACATTCGGCGGGAATCGTTCACAGGGATATTAAGCCCGATAACGTGATGATTCGGGCGAATGGTCTGGTCAAAATTCTCGATTTTGGAATTGCGAAACTTTCGAGACGCGGAGACACGGAGACACGGAGACACGGAGAGGAAGACAAGACCTTAATCGCCGCGTCGCCGCGTCACCGCGTCACCGCGTCACCATCAAC